>NZ_JVDT01000119.1 GCF_001076885.1 Bacillus sp. 522_BSPC | reverse complement strand
GGCTGTTTTCGTATAAATTGTGGCTATGAAAAAAATAATGTATAATGGTGTCAAAAATTGCGGAAAGGGTGTTCCTGATGGCGATGGTTTGGCACGATGTTTATAAAGATTTTCATTCTTTATCCAAGAGCGAACAATTGGAATTGTTCAAAGCTCTACAACAAGACCTGTTTCCAGAGCCTAAAACCGATATTTCCAAGATGGTTGGCGAGGTTCGTGAAACTCGTTTTTCTAACGGTTTAGCTTGTGTTTATTGCGGTAGTATGTCTGTTAAACGTAATGGCAAATACCGTTCACGCCAACGCTATCTTTGTAAGGATTGTGGAAAATCGTTTAACGATATGACAGGTAGCCCGTTATCAGGAACTAAGTACCCTCACAAATGGCTTGATTATTACAAAATGATGATTGAAGGATTAAGTCTGCCTAAAATAGCAAAGGCACTTAAAATTCACGTTTCAACGGCATTTTATTGGAGACATAAAATCCTGAATGCGGTTCGTTCACTTGGTCATCAAACTCTACAAGGCATTGTAGAAAGTGATGAAACATTCTTCTTGGAAAGTGACAAGGGAAAAAAGATGATTACACACAGAAAGGCTCGCAAACGTGGTGGAGTTGCTAAAAAGCGAGGTATATCGAAGGAGCAAATCTGTGTCGTAGTGGCTCACGATAGAAACGGTCAAATATTCTCTCAAAAGGCAGGGAAAGGGCGTATTACTGCTATCGAAATAGACGAGGTGTTGGGCAAGTACATCGATACCTCTGCTTTGTTATGCACAGATACCGCTACAAACTATAAAAAGTTTGCTCAAATGAAAAGTCTGCAACACGAAGCCATCAACGTAAGTAAAAAGCAGTACAAGAAGAAAGGTATTTACCATATCCAACACGTCAATGGTTATCACAAGCGATTGAAGAAGTGGATGGATAGATTTCAAGGAGTAGCAACTAAATATCTTGATAACTACCTATTTTGGCATTGTTATATGGAACTAAACAAGCAATTACCTTCCAAAAAAGTTGTTAAGCAAATGCTTCTAAGTTCTTGTCAACGAGTAAATTTCACAACTGTTGCTAAACTAAGAGCGTAAAAAAACTTGGTTTAAATCAACCAAGTTTTTGTCGGTACTTGTATAGATAAATTTTTTCGGACATAAAACTTATCACCAAACCGATTATTAAGGGAACTAACGACCCTGTTGTAACAAAGAACCCACTTGCATTATTTGTGTACTCGTATTGAAACATTAACCAAGGAATAGTAAACACATAACCAAGCAAGTAAAGTAAGGCTGTTGCCAGTGCAAACGACCCAAAAGTAACTATGAACCCCTTTAATTTCATTTAAAAAACACCTCCTAATTAGATATTAACAAATTTTTCTTGTTGTTAGTATAATATACATTTTTTTAATTTATAAGCAACAATCTTTTAGAAAAGAGCCTAAAATTAAGAGAGAAGTTACAATGCCTACGGGTTGTTCATATTATCAAGTTCAATTGGGATTTGTAACAGAGGGTTCCCGTTCAAGGTGGTTAACAAATAAGGAAATTTCAGATGGAATCATTGAAGCGATTAAGAAAAAGAAGAAGATACTAACCATTGGCCAAATTGAACCTTGGGATAAGCACCCGTAAGTCATCAAAACGGAGATTCATTAGGCTTTTGAAGAATTGTACTTAAAGTAAAGGGTGGTTAATCCAATAAGAAGAGTTAACCACCTTATTTTAGAAATTATTGTATTAACATGGCAGGTGAGTTTATGAAAAATAATGTGAAAATAATAAGGATGAAATTGTCAATTACTCAAGAACAGTTAGCTAAAGGAGTAGGAGTCGCTCGACAGACAATCGGATTGATCGAAAATGGAAAACATAGTCCCAGTCTTCAACTTTGTATAGCAATAGCAAATGAACTTAATAAAACACTGGATGATCTCTTTTGGGAGGTGGAGTTGTAATGAAATCTTGGATATCGTTTTTATTGCCAGATGATGAGTATCGGGAGGAAAAGATTTTATATTATTTATCAGAAGGATCATTATCCCATTTTCAAATCTCCTTAGAATTCCCATTATTCTTGACTATCTGGCTTTTAGTTTAGTACCCTCTCTACTTGTTAATTTTTTTGGAGCAGTGCTTGCAGATCGTTTTAATAAAAAGAATATTATTCTATGATGGAACCTATTTTAGGGAGAAAGAGGGGGGAGGGAACTTATCAAATAAATTATGCATTATTCGCAACACCGTCGTGGTTAGTCCTCTCAAACATTTGACAAACAGTCTAATTAGACTATAATATTCTAAGAGTGATTAGTCTAATTAGACTAAATGTGAAATGGATAGACCTTGCTTTCGAGGATAATCTACTAAGATATTGTTTCAAACAACCCAACTATTAAAAAATTGATCAGTAGCTATATTCAAAAAGTATCGAAGGCAATAATTAAAATATGTTCTAAAAGAAAGGATGAAAAAAATGATTAAATCGTTTTTAATGATAGGACAGTCGAATATGGCGGGACGAGGATTTATCCATGAAGTTCCTCCGATTTATAATGAGAGAATACAAATGTTGCGTAATGGAAGATGGCAAATGATGACGGAGCCTGTCAATTATGACCGTCCTGTTTCAGGAATTAGTCTAGTTGGTTCCTTTGCAGAAGCATGGAGTCGCGAAAATCAAGATGATAAGATTGGCCTTATTCCCTGTGCAGAAGGTGGAAGCACGCTAGATGAATGGGCAGTTGATCAACCGCTTTTTCGACATGCAATTACCGAAGCCAAATTTGCTATGGAGAATAGTGAGTTAACAGGAATTCTATGGCATCAAGGAGAAAGCGATAGTATGAATGGGAATTACAAAGTCTATTATAATAAATTATTTTCCATTGTTGAGGCTCTTAGAGTGGAGTTAAATGCTCCAGATATTCCTTTTATTATTGGTGGTTTGGGAGATTTTCTAGGAAAAGAGGGATTTGGGAAATATTCTGCTGAATATAATTTTATTAATCAAGAGCTGCAAAAATTTGCTTTTGAACAAGACAATTGCTATTTTGTCACTGCAGAAGGCTTAACTTCTAATCCAGATGGTATTCATATTGATGCAATTTCTCAAAGAAAATTTGGTTTGCGGTATTTTGAAGCCTTTTCTAAAAAACAACATGTATTGGAACCGTTAAATAATGAAAATGAGTTGATAAACCTTATTCATACTAGAGTAAATACCAAATCAGAAAAGATATATAGGAAGACGCTAGAATTAGCGGTAGGGAAAATTTCATATGACGAATTTGAATCTCAGCTCATACAAATAAACAAGAAGTAAACGATAAAAAAATGCAATAACTATTCCAATACTTTTAAGGAAGAATAAAAGAAGGTGTTTTTTTGATACCATTACTCATTTTAGGCTTATTAAAACAAAAACCAGGTTCTTACGGATACGAATTGTTGGCACTAATGGAAGAGAGACATTATCAATATATAGTGAATTTTACTAAGGGATCCTTCTATTATAATCTTCAACAATTAGAAGAAAAGCAATATATTCAACAAGTGGACCAATTAGATAATACTAGAGAAAAGCGTAATTATATTATCACAGAACTAGGTGATAAAGAATTCGAAAAATTGATGTTTAAGTATGGTTCTAAGACAGATTATATAAATTTATCTTTTTATGCAGCAATGTTATTTGCAGATGAATATACAAAAGAGGAACTAACAAAACTAATAAATATACAAATCGAACAAACGCAAAAGAAAATTTTTTTATTAGAACAAACGCTTCAGCATAATGAAACGATTCCTACTTATTTCAAAAAGATGTTGGAAAATTCACGTTCACATCATTTAGTAAATGTTCAATGGTTTGAAGGATTGCTAAAAGATATAAGTAATGAAAAAAGATAAGAGGCATTGAAATAAAAGTTTGGTTGTGCGAAAGATGGAGATCCTTTCATAGTATACAAGCAAATTCTGTTACATGGTTTGCGACAAAGATAATGAGGCTGGGAAATAAGCATTTCAACTAACAATAAAAACTAACGATTATGTAATTGATTCACGTGAATATTCGTATTTGTTATTTGGATAAAGGTTTAAAAACAAAGTGGAATGGAGTGGAGGACGTTCGACTCCTGCGGGAAGTAGAGGAAAGGCTGAGACCCCGCAGCGCAGCGAGGAGGCTTAGC
>NZ_JVDT01000118.1 GCF_001076885.1 Bacillus sp. 522_BSPC | reverse complement strand
AAGGTTGAGGATTCATTTATTTATAAAGTTTGGGTAACTATTAAATTATAAATGAGGTAAAACTATATGATTAATACATACTAAAAATGTCTACATGTCAATACAAAAAAATTTAAATTTTTTCACTCATTTAATTTTGACACTTTTACTTTTTCGACGTCGTTTACTTCACTTCATTTGAAAATACATTTTCAAAACATTAGCATTTCTTTTAATAGTCAATGCTTTTTCTTTTACAAACGAATATTTAGTTATTCAATTCCTAGAAAAAAACAATGAAAAAAATCCTACAGTTTATTGCGTAATCTGTTGGACTTTACTATGCATAGGAAACGAATTGCCGCTATGTGATACATTTATTGGCGAAGACTAGTAAAAAATATGGCAAGCGTGGTAAAATCACCTCGCCGTAATCCTTCCACGAAGAAATCTTTCTATGATTATCCCCCCTTTCCTAAGCAGAAAGCAACACCTCCAATATCCAGCTGCTATTTCAATTTATCATTCATACCATCTAATTCTCTATAAATCTCCGACAAATTTCGGGACGTCACTGTGACCAAGAACTAGGTGTATCTCTAGAGTTTGGGACAAGGAACCTGACCCCATGTCCCTATCCCTATATGTGCGGTTTATCCTTATAAGCTTTATAATATGAGAAAGGACGGTGATAAGCATGCTAAAAGAAGAATTACAAAAGAAGTTAGTTGATAAAATCATTCTAGACACAAACCCAGCTTTCGTCATTCTATTTGGTTCATTCGCTAAAGGCACGACACATGATGCAAGTGATATCGATCTTGCTTATTTCAGTGACAAGAAGCTATCATCTTATGAACGTTTTATGCTCGCTTCTGAGCTTGCTGCAATTGCCGGTCGGGAAGTCGATTTAGTCGACATTAAACAAATCGATACAGTATTTACAATGCAGATTTTTGAGCAAGGCAATCCGATTTATATACATGACGAGAACGAATTTACACGCCAAAAAATGCGTGCTTATAGCATGTATGCTACGTTAAGTGAGCAGCGTGCTACAATTATTAGTGCGATCAAAGAAAGAGGGAGTGTATTCGGCAATGAATGATGTTATTTTAAATAAAGCGACAACAATTGAACGTTGTGTTAAACGTATTCATGAAGTGTACGAGGACAATCCTGCAAACTTAACGGACTTTACAAAACAGGATAGTATCATTTTAAATATTCAACGTGCTTGTGAGGCGAGCATCTATTTAGCGATGCATATTGTCAGTAAACGCAAGCTTGGAGTACCAAAAGCGAGTCGTGAAGCATTTAAATTGCTACTAAATGCTGGATTAATTGAAAAAAGCTTAGCAAATACATTGATGAATATGGTCGGATTCCGAAATATTGCTGTACATGACTACCAGACGTTAGAGCTAGATATATTAGAGGCGATTCTAGAAAAACACATTAATGATTTTATAGTTTTTACGAAAGTGATTTTACAATTGGAGGAGAATCATTAATTCGTGGTCACAGTGACCACACCTGAGGATGAGGAGAAATTCGCACTTTCCCTTCTACCATCTCAACCTTGCAAAATGTCTAAATGGAAAACAGCGAAAGTACGGTCCGACTATCACCTCTCTGTCGATTGATATTCCGTTCCAAATGAATATCAATCGACAAGTCAAAGTGAAACATACCTGTGAAACAAGATTTTTCGGGGCGTCACTGTGACCTCAAGAAACAGGATCTTTATTCAAGGTGCGAAAGTTGAGTAATTAAGATAAAAGGTATACGCAAACATAAACATTTACATATACCTTTTATCTTTCTTTTGTATGTTTCTCAATCCATTTAGCAACTTCCTGAATATCCATCGGTGGTTTTGTTGCCACCAATTCTACAGTAAAGTCCTCTGCCTCTTTCTGAGGGGCAACGAACTGATAGCTGTTTACCCATAAAAATTGCTTCATTGCAGCAAACGCAGTTCTTTTGTTTGCATTATGGAAAGCATGGTTTTGGGCAATGCTGCTGTATAATGCGGCAGCTTTTAACCAGATGGTAGGATAAGCTTCTTCACCAAAAGCACTTTGTTTTGGCCGGTTGATGGCACTATCCAATAGTGCTGTGTCCTTAACCCCCATTTGCTCTCCAGGACTGTATCTTTTAATTAACATAGCATTGATGAGGATGAGTTCTTTTTGATGTAAATACCTGACCATTTATTTAACGATTCACCAAATTCTTGAGCGTCTGATCGTAGTTTTCAAATAACTCCTGCATACCATCAAGGAAATCCTGGTCAATACCATCTAACGCATCGTAATTCAGTTTCTTTTGTCGTTTAAAGGATACGGTACCATCCTTCTCAAGCTGTAGCTTGATTTCATCGCCCTGTTTCACCTTCAGATGATCAAGCACTTCTTGTGGTAATGTGATACCAAGGCTATTGCCGATACGTACAATTTTACGTTCCACATTAGTCACCGCCATTTTGTTCTCCTCCTTATTATATGCAAGCATCTTACCGTTTATACAATTATTACGTAATACTGTTATAACGTAATAATATACTAATTGAAAGTACATGTATAGTGAGTTGTTTTAAGTAAACATAAACATGTACCTTTATTTGTTTGGTGCACTTCATCTAATTAGCGTAAGAACCATTTCTACTTAACCGTTACAATTGTCTACTTTTTAAATCTTGGTTCGCCATTGGAAAAGGCAAAACGCCAACAACCTCCAAAATTTATCATTCACACCATCTAATTCTCTATAAATCTCCGACAAATTTCGGGGCGTCCCTGTGCAGCGAGCCCCTATTAGTACACATGTATAAATTCGGGGAAAAGTAACCATACCTTTATTTAGAGCATTTTTTGGTTCGGTGCTTATCTTCTTTTTTTGATTCTTTAATTTGAATAAATAAGCTTTTAAAATAAACAGCAGTTTCTCTGATTTTTCTAGTACGATTTGAATATACAAAGTAGTATATAAAAAAATTGTAAATAATAAAATGAAATAATTTTCGGTCCCACTTGAATATATTGCCCAAACAAAGCAGCAAGCAACACCATTAAAGCTCAACACCCAACCACCCTTACACCATTCAGTTGCTATTTCAGTTCATCACACTCACACAATCTAACTCTCTATTAATCTTCGACAAATTCCGAGGCGTCCCTGTGACCAAGAATCTATATCCCTCCCATGAAACATAATTTTTATGGCATCACTGTTTCCATAAATTTGTTATAATTATAACAGTCAGTCATTTCAGAATTCTACAGTAATTCCGCGTTTTCGTGATAAATATTCATATACTAGCAATAGGAATGGAGGTTTAATGAGAATGAGCATTTTCATCGTAACGGTTGTAGGTGTACTAGGCATTGCTAGCTTTCTTGCTTATAATGCATTTTTTTACTATAGTGAAAAGATGGAACAGGATAAGTCAAAGGACTAAGTTAATATAAAAGTCCAAAATCATTTGTTTTAGTTCTGCTTATATTTTCAATGAATCACAAGCTAAATAGAATTCCGTCATCTTAAATTTAAACCTCTCCATTTTTTGCTTTCAAAAAGTCGATAGCTTGTTCTATCGACTTTTTAAACTTGAAGTTTTATAACTGCTTTCTGTATAGCATCTTGTTCTTCTAAATGAGTTCATGAGCGTGTTAAAAAGGAAACATGATACAAAAGGTTTTAATATTCTTATAATTGACTTGCCATTCCGCAAAGGGCACCAAGATTATTCATATCTACTAAATAAGATACCAATAATTTTTTTCTCAAGGGGGATTTGATTATGCTAGAAAATTATAGCTATATAAACGAACCATTATATCCAGAAGTTGAATTAAATGAATGGGAAGTTGACCTTTTTAATACGAGTTATGTAAGAAGATTGAAGCAATTATCCCATTTTGGGGCAGGCTCGCTGATATCACCTGTAGTCCATTCTAGGTATGAACATACGATAGGTGTTTGGAAATTGACAGCTTCCTTTTTTCCTAATGATAACTTAGCTAGAGCTGCTGCTATTTTACACGACATTGGCCATTTACCTTTCTCCCATTCAGTTGAAAGAACGTTAGGATTTAATCATCATGAACTGACTGAAAAATACGTGAAAGATTGGGAAATAGAAAGTATATTGAATAAAATTAATCTTACTTCTTTAGAAGTGATACACTTTTTAAACTCACAAAATCAACTCACAGGAACGGATGAGATAATGGGGCTGGATCACTTAGACAGTTTTTTTAGGGATACTTATATGAACGGAGGAATAGATAGACTCCCCAAAGATGTATTGAGTTCTATTAATTGTTCCAAAAAAGGAGTAATAGCTGATTGTGAAACAGCTCTTTACATAATGGAATTGGCCTTAATGGATCATGAATTATTTTTATCTCCCCATTTATTAGCTGCTGATCGAATACTTGCAGAGGCAATTAGTCTAAATTTCGAGGGTACCGTTGATTCTACTATTGCTTTTTTAACTGATTATGAGTTACTAAACATATTGAACAATTCAAATAATCTTATTGTAAAAAAATTAATGAACCTATTAATACGTTTTCCTGGAAAAATTAATATTCAATCATCCATTACAGGCGATGGGATTAGCTTCGGGGTGAGAAAAGTCTACAATAAAACGCCTATGGTGACTGATGGGAAAAAATTGAATGAAGATGTGAAAGGAAAAGAATTACTGGCGAAAATAGGCGAGCTTAAGAAAGAGTATGAATTGATTATTGAAAGATAAAAGCATTATGGCACTTCTGAGTCATTAATATGATTCAGATTGAATTGAATGTTAACTTTTTATTTAGCAGAACAAGAAAATACAGTTAGAATTAGGGTCTTTCTTTTCCATGAATCATTTTTTTAGCGGCTTATAACTACAGTACTTTTCCCGTTTCTGCGTCCATGTCCCTTCATAATAATCTAGTAAATAATTAATATTCATAAAACAAGTACTGTGGAATGCTTCCTTATAATATTGATAGCTACTCCAAGGATAGTATTCTGCCAGCTTAACCATTCTATAAAGTGATTAACAGGAAAGGAGGATTTATGCAATTCATTATAGCGAACGCCATTTATTTCCTACTATGTATCTCTGTCTTTATTCTTCAGAAGGAAAAAAATCCAATTCTTTTTATGAAGCTAACATTCCTATACATTATTACATTTGTTTCATTTAAAACAGATTCTATTACTATACCAATAGGAATAATACTGGGAGTAATCTTTTTAGAAAGAGAAAAAAATAATGCTTCTAACAGTAATTTTTGGGATGCTAACGAACACCGTGCTTCATTTTTTTATTCCCCCCATTCCGATAGACTATATCACTGAATCTAGGGAAGTTTATGAATTGGTGGAGAAGTTTAATGATGTAGAGTATGTTAAAACATTCTTAGAAACAGACACAATACAATTAGATATTAAAGAATTTGTAGATAGAGATTTTGATATTCCCTATTTCATGCTCGTTTCTTATATCCTTATAGATACTGATAATGCAGTTAATGGAAGAGAAGAACTTATGTCATCTCCTCATGAGAGGCATATATTAGGAACAAAAATAAAAAACGACGGAACATACAGAAGAAATATATTTGAATTATCATGGAATAGATTATATCGGTCTCTTTGAATACGAAAAAGAGGAACCCTATTTAAAAGTAGTAGTTAGAGGTAATATGAAGCATAGATTAGTAGAGTAGATGACGCAATATTTTAAGGGCGCTAATTCAAGAAGGATTAGCGCCTAATCGATTAACTTTTTATATCGTTTATTTTTCCATCGGCAATCCCACAGATATCTTCCTGTGACTGTGAAACAGGATTTTTCGGTGTATCTCTAGAGTTGGGACAAGGAACCTGACCCCCATGTCCCTGCTAACGGTACTTTCTTGAAACCACGAACTCCGTAATGGGAAGTGTTACAAACGCAAGTCCGATAACAATCACAAGTGGAAGATTTTTTATATCATTCATTGCCGTTACTTGCTCAGTTAAAATTAATACAAGCACCATTAATACAAGTAACAGATAATAACTAATTTTTGAACTTAATAGTGTAATATGTTTTTCTAATTCATCTTTTTTCCCTTCATGTTTCCCTTCCATTTCTCCCCAAGTCAAGGAATGGAATAAAAATCCAATCCCTAAAAACAAATAAAAGATTGTTGTTGCGTTAATTTCATCTTTTGCAATCCATTCATAAATACCAAACCCACCGATAGAAGTAATTAAAACTAGAGAACAAATTAAACTAACCTTTTTTACAGTTGTCACTTTTCTTCATTCCTTTCGTATTTAAAAATAAATAATGCTTCAAGAGGAATACCTAAAACATTAGACAAAGTAAATGCCAGCTGTAAACTAGGGTCGTACTTGTTATTCTCAATGGCATTAATGGTTTGTCTTGAAACACTACATCTTTTAGCAAGTTCTTCTTGAGACAAACCCTTCATCTTCCTTTGAAATTGAATATTATTTTCCAAGATATCACCCACAAATATGTAAAGAACGTTTGACATTATAATAACATTAATTGGAATAAAGTCAAACATGTTTTACAAATCACCTATTAAAAAGCAGGATTAACCCTGCATTATTTAATACCAATAGAATCTCATTAATTCCAGACAAACACTTTCGAATTGAACAAGAATAATCATACATAATACCATATTGAAACTATTTTTGTGTGGTAGCTGACACCTAAAAACGCTATAATAAATTAGTAGAAACTTACAAAGGAGGTGAAGATTTGAAAAAAAAATTATCTTTGATTATCGTAATTGCAATCATCCTATTAATGGCTTTCACTAATCCTACAAAAGCAGAGTATGTTGACTGGGCTTCGAATAAATTGAATGAGGCAGTTGGAGAGGACAATACTTTAGCAAGCATAGGAATTGAACTATTTGGCAATAGTGTTATTTCTAGTACGACAAATAAAAAAAGCTTTCTCATTGGTTCTCTATTCACTACTACCTATGAAGAACAGGAAGTAAAGGTGATCGGAATATTCGGTAACTTTATACCAATTTCCAATAGCTTTGACTCATTATAATTTTTGGGGAAAATACATAAAAATATGGAGCTTAATTTGCTCCATATTTTAAAATTTCATTCATTTTATTGACTCAGTTTTCAATATTTCTGTTGGCTCTATTCTATCTTCCAACAAATTATTCTCTACTTCCCTTATGGTATCTCCATTTGGTTCTTCCAATAACACAGTTTCTTCTATCCCATTCATCGACCTATGCTGTTTTTCACTACCCTTGATTGTCGTCTCTTTGCTGCTACTTTCAACTTGAATGTCCTCTAAGATTAATGTTTCATCAACAGCCTGTAATAGTACTTCTGTACCAGTGTTAGCTTCATAAATAGGATCATGTAATACGGCCTGATCTTCTGCAACTGGCATATCATGAGATTTATTTAGTATACTTTTTTTATTACTACTATCCTCATTTTCTCTCATTAACTTTGACTTCTTCATATTTTTACTGATACCATTATTCCATCGTTTTGATTTATTTTTTTCTGTATCAAATTTCATCGTCTTGGTACTATTCATATCCATTGTTTCTATAGGAATGTTAGCTTCATATTCATATACCGTTTCATCTGCAGCAGTTTTTTTAAATAAATGAAGAAATAGTAGAATAATAGATCCTATACTTCCGATTATGCCTATTATAACCATAATTATCCCTTTTGATATCAATGAGCCTCCTCCTATTCAATCCAATTTTTATCCTTCAATTCATTAATCAAATTAACTAACGGCTTCATTTCTGGAGTTGCTTCACCTTCAGGACTATATTTCAAAGCTAGATTATAATTTTCAACTACTTTACTAAAGTCTCGTTCGTCTTCTTCTTTTATATTTTCCATATTTGCATAAAGCAAAGCAAGTTGAGAATAACAAGTATATTCAGTAGGATATTTTTCCTTCATTAACAGTAAAGTTTTCTCGCTATCTTCTAATCTATTCATAGTCTGATAAATAATAGCAATATTTCTGTATAAATATGGACGTTCGTACCCGTTGTCTAACAATTGAGTAAACCTTTGAATCGATTTTTCAAAAAAGGAAGTATTATTATTTTCATATAGTGCTTTTTCATAATATGCTTCTGCAAGCATTTCAATGATTAAGAGATCATTGTTACCTTCTGATTTATCTAGTCCACTCTCTAAAGTTTTTATCCTTTTATCAATTGCTGTATCTTTTAGTAGCTCTTTATTATTTTTATATAGTTTAGCAATTTCTAGTGTGCTTTTTGTTTTTATATATGGATCATTACCTTCTTCCAACACTTTTTCAAAGGCATGTAGTGCATCTTCCACCTTTCCTTCTGCACCTGAAATTTCACCGGTTAGATACCATGTCACTTCCTCATCTAAGTTCAACTTCTCCATCTTTTCCAAAATATCCATTGCTTGTGCTGTTTGTCCATTTTTCGCTAATGAAACAGCTAAATCCCTTTGATACAAAGTATATTCTGGAGAAAGTGTACTAGCTTTTTGCAAATACTCAATTGCTTTATCAAAATCTTCGGTTTCAAAATAAGCGGAACCAATATAATAATATATTTCCGATTCTATGCTCTTATCTTCTTTTATTAATGGTAAGATTTTCTGAGCATAGTTAATCGAATCACTATATTTTCCTTGAACATATAGATTCTTTACTAACCCTTTATAAGCATCTGATTCTTCAGGAAGTTTTTCTATGGCTTTTTTAAAAGCTTTCTCTGCTTCTGCAAATTGATATGCATCAATTGCTTTATTTCCTTCTTTTATCATAACGTTGTATTCGTCAAATTGAGATGCCTTTATTTCTGAGAATCCTCCAAAAGTAAGCAGAACAAAAAAGCAGAGGCTACTTACTAAACTTAATGATATAAATAATCTTTTTCTTCTTTCTAATTTATAGGCTGAAGACAATTTGTCGATATTGTTTAAATCAGATAATAATTCTTTTGCTGATTGATATCTATCATTAGGATTGGGACGAAGTGTCTTAATTAATATTTCCTCTAATCCCTCCGAAAAGGAAGGATTAATTTGTCTAATAGGCTTAAATTCAAATATATCCGCAGGACCTAATCCTGTAACTAGATGATATAGGGTTACACCTAGACTATAAATATCTGATCGTTCATCCGTTTGTGCTTTTCCTCTTTGTTCTGGGGCAGCATAACCATCTGTACCTAGTTTTTGTGTATCTGTACTAGACTCCTCTTTATATTCTCGAGCAATCCCAAAGTCAATTACTTTAATCGAACCATCTGGCACTCTCATTAAGTTAGATGGTTTCATATCTCGATAGATAATTGGATTCGGTCTATATTCATGTAAGTATATATAAACTTCACAAATTTGCTTTGCCCATTCAACTACATCTCTTTCAGGAATTCTGCCAAGTGCTTTTAATTCTTTATCTAAAGAAACACCTTCCACATAATCTAAGACAATATATAAATAATGCTCATTCTCAATGATGTCAAATATCCGAGGCAGGGATGGATGGTTTAGTTTTTTCATAATATTTGGCTCGGCCAACAAATCAATAGATTGATTCAAATTTTTATTGACCTGCTTGATTGCCCATAATGTACCAAGTTTTATATTTTGAGCCTTATAGACTGTTCCCATTCCACCTTTTCCCAGTATGCTCAAAATAGAATATTTTCCGTCAAATGTTTGTCCGACCTCTAAATTCATATCCTCAACTCCAGACTTACATCACTTGTACTGCAATTAACGTTACATTATCATTACTATTATTCTTTAATGCTTTTTGAACAGACTGATAACATAATTCATTAAAGTCATCAGTAGTATTTGTAAAAATATCTAGTAAAGTATCTTCAGAAATAAAATTATATAAACCATCCGTACATATAATATATATATCTTTTGGCAAAGCTTTTTTTGTTTGCATAAAAGGTATTATTTGGTCCCTAGCACCAATAGCACGTGTTAATACATGCTTAAATTTATGATTATCTAATTCTTCCGCATTAATTTTGTTTTCCATAAATTCCATCCAAGCAACTGTATGAATTTCAGAAACACAGGAAATTTTCTTATCTCTTATTCTTAATATTTTTGTATCTCCTACATTACTAATAATGATTTTTCCAGAAAATATATGAAGGAGAGCTAAGGTTGTTGCCATAACAGCATTCCGCTTTTTTCCTTCCTCATATACATAACTATTAATTTGTTCGTATTTTTTCTTCATTAATAATGAGACATATGCAGGGGAATTGTCCGTATTAGAATCCAATTCCCTTTTTATGGCATCTACTGTTAACTTACTAGCTTGTTTTCCAAATTGATGTCCTCCAGCCCCATCAGCAACCGCAAAGGAAGCCACATTTTGATTAATATGAATTAAATACGAGTCCTGATTTTCTATACGAATCCCTCTATTGGTACAAAACCCAAATTTAACAAAAGGATTTAGTACTTCTGTTTCTTCTAAGGAATGATTAGGCACGTATCTTACCTCCATTATTTGATTACTAGTTGTGTTTTTCCAAGCTGAAATGGCTTTTGTAGAGCTATTTCTTTTTGTCCCTTTAAGGCTATATTGTCAATAAATGTACCATTTTTACTGTTTAAATCGACTAGGAAATATTTATCTGACTTTTTATAGATTAGGGCATGGATTCTTCCAATAAAGTTATCACTTGTTATTGTTAGATCACTATTTTCCGGATCTCTTCCAATAACAATTACCTCCTCTTCATTCCATTTATACAATTCTAAGTCATCAGCTTTTTTATATTCTATTGTGCGAATTACTTTTTTATCTATATAATTCGGCACTTCAGCCAATATCATTGTTTCATCTACAGAATATTGTTCCTTTAATTGAGCTTTTTCTTGAGTAGTGAAATTAGAAATCCCTCCTAATACTTCTGTTTTATCATTCATGCCTTCATTTAAGTTCTCGTTTTGCATTTTCCATTCAGGTTTTTGTTCCTTCTTTGAACCTAGTACTTCTGTTTTAGAATACTCATCCGCCACGTTTTCCTGTACCATTTGTTTATAAACAGGAGAGGAATTAGATGCCTTAGTGGTATCTACTTTAATGACATCATTTCGCTTTTTATTTTTTGTAATAATAATAAATAACATAATATTGATGAGAACTATTGCACCAACAATTATATAAATAATCTCCATACCCATTTCATTTACCTCCTAGGCTTTTTTCTTTTCTTTTAATAGGATTAAGCACAATAATATAGAAATAATGGAAATACCCAGGAGAATCCCCCAGTTTTGATATAGCAATGCTAAACTGTGATCATAGTAGTCTGGTAAGTCCCTTGGCGGAACAGCTACTTTCGTCTCTATTTCCATCGGTACACCATTTAAATCAAAAGAGATACTCAATGCTCTTGCTGCCCACTTACTAAGAATGAAGTTAGAGAAAAATTCAGTAATTCCTTTTAATTCAAATACTAAACCGTTAAATATTAGTTGAGGAATAAGAATAATTGGAGCAAGCCCCATTGCACGATCTGAATTTGCAACAATACAAGAAATGACTAAACCAAAAGCGCTCGAAGCAACTACAGTTAGGAAAAAAGTGATGATGACTTCAAGCACTAAGCTTCCAATCAAATCAGTAGATGGAAAATCAGTAACCAATTTAAGAATAAGAACAAATAAAATGGACTGAATGAAGCCCAATACACCCAATACAGTCATCTTAGATAAAATATATGGCGCTAATTTTAAATTAACTGTCCTTTCTCTTAGAAAAATAACCTTTTCTTTGGTAATTTCTTGAATAGAATTTAAAAGACCTACCCACACAGCCGAAGATGCAGCAGTAAAAATTATTTGTTTCGAAGACTCATAAAAGAAAAAAGAATCTCGTTCACTAACTTGTCCTAGAAGGAGCGCTATGATAGGTGCTTGAATAATCAAAAATAAGAACCGCTGTCTATCAATTAAAGTAAGTTTCATGTATCTGGAACAAAGAATGCCAAATTGTTTCACAGAACTCCTACTAGGTCCCTTTTCTTTGGTATGTTTTGTCACCTTTTTTCCTTTTAAAGATTGATAATAGGAATAATGCTGCGATTTCACAAATTTATCCTGCCAGAATTCTGATTCATTATTAATCAAATCATATATATCTGTATAGTCAGTTACATTAAAAAACTCCTGTGCCCCACTTGGAGGTCCAAAATAACAAAGTCTTCCACCATATCCTAGAAAAACAACCTTATCACACAGATGTAAATTTGCTGTAGCATGCGTAATCAGAATAACAGTTTTCCCCATATTAGAAAGCTTTCGAAGTAATCGCATCATATTCCGTTCCATTCCTGGATCTAACCCAGAAGTTGGTTCATCTAGGAAAAATAACTTTGGATCTGCTAATAGTTCTACAGCTATACTCGCTCTTTTTCTTTGCCCACCACTTAGTTGGCTAATAACTAACTCTTCTCTGCCTGTCAATTCGACATCTGCTATTACTTCCTTTACCTTTTGCTCAATTTCCTGGTCATTAGAATCCTCGGGCATTCTTAATTTAGCTGCATATGTTAACATTTGATGTACTGTAAGAGAATCATAAACAATATCCTGTTGAGGGACGTATCCCATTATATTTTTATATGCATTAAAATTCGCATAAAAATCATCCCCATTAACAAGAACTGTTCCCTCCGTTGCTGGCCGGAATCCATTGATTGTATCCATAAAAGTTGATTTTCCAGCACCACTTCCACCAATTAAAGCAACTAGTTCACCTGGTTTAATGCTTATACTAATATGATCAAGTATCTTTTTCTCTTTTTTTTCACTAAAAAAGCCCGCATTTGAATCTTTTACAACCTTGCTAATATCGATTGCATCCAATTGTAATCCTTGAACATTCGAATTATAGATTATTTTATTTTGTTGAACGACAAACTTTGTTTGGCCAATATAAATAGTATCCATAACATTTAGTTTTGTGGCACTTTTCACTTGTTTTCCATTTACAAATGTACCATTCGTACTATTTAGATCCTTAATATACCATTCGTTCTTCTCTTGGTAGATTTCAGCATGCATTCTTGAAACTAGACTATGAGAAATCCTAATATCATTTGTACTTTCTCTACCTATGATGATATTCTTTT
Source organism: Bacillus sp. 522_BSPC (assembly GCF_001076885.1). Lineage (GTDB taxonomy): Bacteria > Bacillota > Bacilli > Bacillales > Cytobacillaceae > Niallia > Niallia hominis. Next base: position 59,326 of record NZ_JVDT01000118.1, on the reverse strand, counting down.
TATCTTTTAAAAATATATTATTCCATTTTTCTACACTATCCGTCTTTAATTCTGTATATAAAATTAAAATTCCCTGGTTATGAGGATCATCCGGATTATCAATACGTATTTGCATATCCTTTTCAAGCTTTTTTTCTTTCACTTTTTCTTTATCTATTAAAATCCCATTTGTACTGTTTAAATCCCTAATTTCACAAACCCCATCTTGAACCGAAATTTCTGCATGTTGGGAGGAGACAATAGTAGAGTTTACGATAATATCATTTTTAGCGGAGCGTCCAATCAAAATCTTTTTTTGGCTATTCAAATCAAATTCATATGTACTTACCAATTCATCATTTATATAAATATTTAAGATACCTTTATTGGCTGAAACTGAACTAGACATAAAAACTCCCTTTTAGTTTTTTATATGGAAAAGAACGTGAGAATAATTTCTATTCTCACGGTTATCCTATTCTTATTTTCTTTTTGAATGTAAAAACATATAAAACAGGATGATAGATTGAAGGATTACGATCCCAAATAATATATATACTAAAATATTATTTGTAGACGATTCCCCGTTATTTTCTTCTGAAGATTTTTCTTCATCAGCTAAAGTAAAATCCTTTTTATCAAGTGTTTCGTAGACAGCCTCAACAGGTGTATAATCTTTAATATTATTTCCCGATAAATATAGATTTTCTAATTCGGATAAATCCTCCAGCGCTTCGATTTCCTTAATATTATTGTTCTTTAGTTGTAGTGTCTTTAATTTTGTTAAGGCTCTAAGGCTATCTAACTCTTTTACCTTCCCATCATTTATTTCCACTACTTCTAATTCGGATAAAGCTCCAATTGGTTTAATTAATACAATCGGATTTTCCGAAGCACCAAGTACTTTTAATTTTGTTGCATTTGTTAATGCATTTAAATCAGCGATATCATTATCCTCAATATGTAAAACTTCTAAATTCACTAATTGTTGAATTGGAGATAAATCCTCTATATTATTGTGAGAGATATCAAGATTCATTAAGTTAATGAGATCCTTTAATCCATTGATAACTTCAATCTGATTATCACTTATTTTCAGTACTTTTAATTTTTTTAATGATTTTAAATCTTCTATTTTTTCAACTTGGTTATCGCTTAAGAATAGACGCTCTAGTTTGTCTAAATCCTTTAACGACTCAATATTTTTCACTTCATTGTTTGATAAATATAGAATTTTTAAATTATCCAGCTCTTTTAATGGCGTTAGATTCGAAATATTATTATCTCCTAGTCTTAATTCCTCTAAGTTCTGAATCTCTTCAATACCTTCTAATGTTGTAATATTGTTATTGGTTGCATCTAGTTCCGTTAAATCTTTCACATCACTTTTAAGAATGTCACCACTTGGTTTATCTATCTCACTTCTTACTGCTGATTCTAAATTTTTATCTTTAAATGTGACTGTATCTTCTGCAGCTAGAATAGTTGTCCTTGTGAAGAATAGTGTGATAAGTAAAATTATCATACTAGCCATTATCTTTTTATGCATTCTTTTAAACTCCTTGTATTTAATAATTAGAATAAAGAGTATCGCAAAAGTATCATACCTTTGCGACACCCCATTTACTATATTTGTGATTATTCCATAGACTGAGAACTTATTTGATTTATTGTCGTGAGAATACCATTATTAATTTCAAATACATTCCAATATTCCCCTTCACCGCTAGTTGGAATATTAAATACCTTAATAAGGTTTCCGTCTTTGTAAAGTTCTACCTTTGCTCCACTTTTAACTAAAGGTGCGTCTAGAGAATAATTGTTTACAAAAAATCTATATACACCATCTACTTGTTTAAATGAAGTGATTGTTTCAGGACCATATCCATTTACATCATCCACATCTAGTTCCGCATATTTAACACCATTCTCTTCATAAATTTCATTATTATAAAAAATATGGAAGCGTTCGGTCGAATTTAATTTTGGCCCAGTTAAATGTGCGTCTAAGTCACTCGGCAAGTCATTCCAAGATAATACAACCACAAAATCACTTATCTCTGTTTCAAAAGGCATAATGGATTCATTCTTCTTGACGACTGTTCCTGTTTCCACTACAACATTGATAAATTTAGTTGTATATTCATTTAAAGATATCTCCATCGTATATTCACCTGGAAAAATATTTGCAAACGAATAATTACCGTCATTATTTGTTTTGGTAACTAGAATTGGATTACTCGAATGATTATCAAGTCCAGTTCTTAATTTAACATTTACCTCTGGAACTTCTTTTCCAGTTTTTGCATTACTAATCATGCCTATAATACTACCGTACTGTACAAAAACGGCCTTTATATGTTTATTGCTATTCATCTTAACACTTAGCTTTGTAGATTGACCTGCATTCACTCCATCTACTTCCCAATGATCAAATCCCCACCCGTCCGCAGCATTGGCAGTAAGTTCCACAAGGGAATCTTGTTCATATTTATTATTGCTAACCGCTTTTCCAATACTTCCTTGGCCAGCAACAGATGTTTCCAATGTATAATACTTAGGTTCTTTTGGAGTTTCGTTATCAACCGGTATTATTACTAGTTCTTCTTTTGGTTCGTCCTCTTGTGGTTCATCTTCTTTTGGTTCATCTTCTGGTTGCTTTTCTTCTATTTCAACAAATACTGCTTTAATTTGCTTAGAACCATTCATTTTCACTTTAGTATCACGTTGATTACCAGAAATGGATCCTTCCCAATGATCAAATTCCCACCCCGCAGCTGGCGTTGCAGTAATTTCAACAGTTGTTCCTTCTTTAATGCTAGTACTATCGGAGGAAGTCTTAATTGTTCCCTCGCCTTTTTTCGTTAAGTTCAATGTATAATATTTAGGTTTCTGTTTAAATTTAGCTTTAATGGACTTATCATTATCCATCACAATGGAAACTTCAGCAGAATTCGTTTTAATCGTTGAATCCCATCCTACGAATTCCCATCCTTCATCAGCGACTGCTTTTAGAAGAACCGAGTCTCCTTCTTTAAAAGTAGTTCCAGTAGGACTACTTATAATAGAACCTTGTCCCTCTACCAGCTTTGTAAGGGTATAGTTGTTGTCTTCTACTTGGAGCTTTATCTTAAATTCTTTTCCATCAATTTTAGCTATAATAGTAGATTCACCATTTTCATTTGAAACAAAGGTATTCTCCGCTCCACTTGCTTTGGCAAGTGTTCCGGTGCCCTCTTCTATGTACCACACTGGATTTATAGCCATTTCTTTGCCGTCAGCATCTTTTCCTATTGCTTTTAATCCAATTTCTTGTCCAATTGTTGTTTTATTTTTGGTTGCAATCACTTCTAAACTCTCAAGAACATGTTCTTGGATAGAAATAGCTACTGTTTTCTTGATAGAACCAATTTGTGCAGTTACAGTCTCCTGTCCAGCTTTTTTGGCAAGAAGTGTATTCACATCACTTTCTTTTTCTGATAGTTCCGCCAATTCATCTTTACCTAAAGACCACTTTGCGTGAACTACAATACTTTGTTCATCCTTTACATCCTCAGTATTTTGAACGGAATCGCCATTTTTTGAAGTTTCTTCCGTTGAATTAGCATCAGTAGTTATATTCTCTACCTCATCCTTTTCAACTGTTTCCTCTGAAGTATCTTTCGTAGAGTCAGTAGTATCATTACTTGCAGGCTGATTATCACTTTCTTCATTCGATTCATTAGCATTCTGTTCTTTTTCTTTTTCTTGTTCTTTTTCTTTAGAAGAATTATCATTTTGCTTTGTATATAATACTTTTAATTCAGCGGTTTTTCCTATTTGTACCTTGTCTCTATCAGAAACTAGAATTAAATCTTCATCTATTTCTTTTAATTGTTCCTTAATCTTGCTATCATTAGTCACTCCAAATCCCTCATCTAGAGATTCAATCGCTCCTAATATATCTTCTTGCATTAGTTTTACATCGCTTAACTCCAAGTAGAGACTAGCAGATTTAGGAACAATTTTAATTCCCGCTACCAATACTTCTACTGCCTTAACATGCTTTTCTAATGCCACATAAGATTTTGCTATACCAATACGAGCTTCTGTGTTCTTGGGATCGATATCCAACACTTGTTCATATGCTATAATTGCTTCTTCATATTTTTGCTCTTCATAAAACTTATTACCAATTTTCAACTGTTCATCAATTGTTCTAGCATTAACAACTTGTACAGTAAAATAAGTACCTAAAGATATTATTAATAATAATAAAGCCAGTACAAGTATAGTAATCTTTTTCTTGTTCCTTACATTTTCGGTCCTATTCAACTTTTAAATATCCCCCTCTTCCTAAAATAGGTCTAATCAACCAGCAAAAATTTGATAAACATTCCAAAAGAATCATTTTATTAGTTAATTTTCCCATATTAATACTACCATAATTTATCAATTCAAAAAACAAAATTTTAATTATTATCTACTTCCTTCCATTTTTATAAGGATACTTTCTCTCTGTGGCAAATTAAGATGGGAATCATAAAACCTCTCTATATAGGGTATCTAGCACCTATTATTTAATAAAAATATCAATAAGAAAGCCTGATTGAGGAAATACGAGGAAATACTATTTGTGAAATTCAGTGTTATAGTAATTGGCGAAACGTTTATTGATCAGCTCCATTTAAAACGGGTACTTTGAACTAATTGTAAATGGAAGTGATTATACATGAGGCAATAAGAGGAGATTTCAAAGGGGTACTTTCCATAGAGTTGTGTTAGGATAGGAAGAAAGGCTTGAAAATCTGATATTCTGAAACAGGTTGTTACGTTGATTTTCCTTGGAAATAATGTCATAAAAAGGCTCTGGTATATGCACTATTTTCTTAAAGGCATTATGTCTCACTCGAAATCTTCATTTAAGTATCCTACGCCCAACATCTTAAGGTCATCACAATCTACCACTCCAATATTCTACAGAACAATCAATTTTCCTACCAAAATAAAAAAAGAAAACACCATAATTGCTGTACTTCTTCTTTAACAAATTCCAACTGAAATCACAACAAAGTCCCCTCTGAAACAAGATTATTCGAGGCGTCGCTGTGACCAAGAGTTTACGTAATCTGTTGGAGTTTACTATCCATGGGAAACGAATTGGCGCTATGTGATACATTTATTGGAGAAGATTAGTAAAAAATATGACAAGCGTGGTAAAATCACCTTGCCGTAATCCTTCCACAAAGAAATCTTTCTATGATTATCCCCCCTTTCCTAAACCGAAAAAAACACCTCCAATATCCAACTACTATTTCAGTTTATCACTCCTCATTCTAATTTTCTATTATCAATCTTCGACATATTTCGGGTCGTCCCTGTGACCAAGAAGACTACAGTACTTTTCCCGTTTCTGTGTCAATGATCCTTCATAATAATCTAGTAAAAAATTCACATTCATAAAACAAGGTACTGTAGAATGCTTATCCTTATAATATTGATAGCTACTCCAAGGATAGTATTCTGCCAGCTTAACCATCCTCGCCTCAACTGGGTTAAGGTGTATATAACGGCTAACTTTTAACATTCCTTCTTTGTCGTCAATTCTTTTGTCATAAAACCGTTTTTCAAAGACATGGCCTGTTAAACGGTATTTGGTGTTATAGTAATTGGCATAACGTTTATTGATCAGTGCCATTAGCTTTGAAATGGGCACTTCACTAGAACGCAATTGTAAATGGAAATGATTATTCATAAGGCAATAGGAGGCGATTTCAAAGGGGTACTTTTCGTAGAGTTGTGTTAGGATATGAAGAAATGCTTGAAAATCACTGGCATTCCGAAACAAAGGGTCACGTCGATTTCCTCTGGAAACAATATGATAAAATCGCTCTGGTGTATACACTCGTTTCTTATAGGGCATTATTTCTCCCTCGCAATCGTCGTTTGTTTATTCTGCCCCCAGCGTCTTAAGGTCATCGCTTCCCAAATGGCTTGATCAGCTATTCTTTCTTCCCCTGCTAAATCAGAAATGGTCCTTGCGAGTCTGATAATTTTTATCTGAACACGGTTGCTCCAGTTTTGCTTAGAAGAAATTTGGGTGAGTGTCTTTTTCTGTTCTGTTGTCAAGGCACTCGTTTCCACCAAAATGTCAAACGGAACCTTCGCATTGGATACTTCTTGTTGATACCGTTCATACTGGCGCACGCGCGCTTTTTCCACTCTTTTACGAATATCATTAGAGGATTCTTGCGTCGTTGGGGACCCGTTAACATTTACTGACTGTAAGGATAAGAGGATGTCCATTCGGTCATAGATAGGACCGGACAACCGATTTCGGTAGGCTTGAATTTGCTTTTGGGAACAGGTGCAATAATGATGAAGAGAACCGAGGTATCCACATGGACAAGGGTTCATAGCACCTATTAGGATAAAAGAAGCTGGATACGTCACTGTAGAATGCGCTCTGCTAATGGTTACTTCACCTGTTTCGAGTGGTTGACGGAGCATATCAAGCGTTTTTTTGGAGAATTCTGCAATCTCATCGAGAAAAAGAATCCCATGGTGAGCCATCGAAATTTCACCTGGTCGCGGGTTCGATCCACCACCAATAATGGCGACAGCAGAAGCAGAATGGTGGGGATGTCTGAAAGGAACAGATGGAACATGGATGCGTTTTTCACGAGCAAGCTGATACAAACTCATCACTTCGAGTTGTGCTTGATTTGTTAATGAAGGTAGGATGGAAGGAAAAGATTCAGCTAACAAGCTCTTTCCACAACCAGGAGGACCATTCATCAGCAAATTATGCTCACAAGCTGCAGCAATTTCTAATGCTCTTTTTGCTTTCTCATGTCCAATCACATGACAGAAGTCCTTTTGATGTGTGGCAATCTCTGGTGTTAGATGATTCTCTGAGGAAAAAGAAGGTTGAGACAGCATGCTTTCTTGCCCTTCCAAATGCTGAACGACTTCCTCGATATGAGACACAACTATACATTCAATATCCTGTAGCATATGGAGTGGCAGCACCGAATCATAAGGTAAATACACTCGTTTGATCCCAAGTCCCCTTGCCGCAATAACTGCAGGTAGTATCCCTTCTCCACTCACAACCGAACCATCAAGGGATAATGCCCCAATGAACGCCGTATCTGTGGGAATCTCACGCTTCACCTCCCCCAGTTCCTTCAAAGCAGCAATTGCGATAGCCAGATCAAATAGCGAACCATTTTTCTTTTGATCAGGCGGAGATAGATTCACAACTACCTTCTTATCCGTCACATCCAAATCAAAATGAGCAATCGACGCCAACACCCTCTCTCGAGACTCCTTAACAGAAGCATCAGGCAAACCAACAATCACCATAGATTCCGTGTCCTGTGATATCCGCACCTCCACCTGAACACGGTAGCCCTCTAATCCTTTCAAACCAATACTTGAAACCTTTACGGTCATACAAAAACCTCCAAACTATTTAGTTTTATAGTACAATGAGTGAAAATAAACTAGGAAAGAAATAACAATTCGAGAAAGAATAAAATAGGATGATAAATCAATCGAGGTTAAAATAGAAGGAATTCTTTTTAGAACAAGAACAACTAACAGAGGGAAAGATATAATCTACCACTTCAATATTCTACAAAATAATCAAATTTCCTGCCAAAAATGAAAATGAAAATAAAAAGAAAGAAGAAAACAATATAACTGCTGTACTTCTCTTTGACAAATTCCATCGGCAATCCCACAAAACACTCTTGTAATATTTTCCTGTGAAACAAGATTATTCGGGATTTCACTGTGACCTAAACTTTTCTACAATAGTCATTGAGTCAACCTAGATTTATATATCTCTTTATTAACTACCGAGATCTCATTACTCTGGCTAAATTTAATTTGTTTTTGTTGAATGTTCTTGGAAAATTCCCATAATAACCAATGTCTTTTTTTGCATGTTTCATATTTGATATACCAGCTAATAAGTCATCGAAGTAGGAAAGATGTTCATATACTGCATTCTCTGTATGTTCACTTAAAATTTCATACTCTTGATATAACCTGTGTGCGTACTGCCTAGTTATTTCTTTAGTCGCTTTAGCATCTTTGTTTTCAATTTCTCGTCTATAGTCATCCATAATATTAATAAAAGGCTCATTTTTAATTGGGGTCCAGTGCGGCATAGTATCACTCCATAATTTTTTACTTACTATTTCAATACAAGAGAGAAAAATTCCTTTCGAACTAACTATTCTCTACAGAGAAAAAAGGATTATATTTAATAGCTCTACTGCTGTACTTCTCCTTTAACAATTTCCTACTGTAATTTCACACAAATTCTCTCGTAGAATTTCCTGTGAAACAAGATTTTTTCAGTGCCTCACTGTGCAGCAAGAATTTATTATCGGTTCGCCATTGGAAAGGGAAAAACGCCACCCCCCTCCAATATCCAACTACTATTTAAGTTTATCATTCACACAATCTAATTCTCTATCAATCCTCGACATATTTCGGGGCGTCACTGTGACCATGAGTTCATTGAACTAATCCGAATTTATATTGTCTACTTTTTAGATCTCGGTGCACTGTGACCATAAGTTCAAAATAATCAAATTTCCTGCCAAAATGAAAATAAAAAAAGAAGACAACAATACACTTGCTGTACTTCTTCTTTAACAAATTCCAACAGCAATCACACACAAAGCCTCCCGTGAAACATTTATGTGAAACAAGATTATTCGAGGCGTCACTGTGACCAAGAATTTCTTGTGATTAAAATTATTCTCCAAATTCCCTTTTAACTGTAACAAGTGCTGCCCCAATCACTTGATGCATATCATAATATTTATAAGTACCAAGCCTACCACCAAATATTACATTTGATTCTTTATCTGCCAATTCTTTATATTTTTTATATAATTCATTATTTTTGTCACTATTAACAGGATAATAAGGTTCATCACCTGGTTTCCATTCCGAAGGATATTCCTTAGTAATAACTGTTTTATCTTGAGTTCCAAATTCAAAGTGTTTATGCTCTATTATTCTTGTGTATGGAGTTTCTCTATCCGTGTAATTAACAACTGCATTACCTTGATAATTATCTTGATTTATTATTTCTGTCTCAAACTGCAGACTTCTATATTCTAAGACTCCATATTTATAATTATAAAACTGATCAATCATACCTGTAAATACTACTTTATCAGCTAAGTTATCAAACTCTTCCTTATTTCCAAAATAATCAACATTAAGTTTTACATCAATATCTTTTAACATTTTTTCTATAATAATAGTATAACCACCCACTGGAATCCCTTGATATTTATCATTGAAATAGTTATTATCATAGGTAAAGCGAACAGGTAATCTCTTTATAATAAATGCCGGCAATTCTTTCGCTGATCTTCCCCATTGTTTTTCTGTATAACCTTTGATTAGTTTTTCATATATATCTGTTCCAACTAAAGAAATCGCTTGTTCTTCTAAATTCTTTGCTTCTTTTATTCCTGACTCTTCTTTTTGTTCATCTATTTTTTTCTTTGCTTCAATAGGAGTAATTACTCCCCATAACTTATTAAATGTATTCATATTAAAAGGAAGATTATATATTTCACCCTTATAGTTTGCTACTGGAGTATTTGTATATCTATTAAATTCAGTAAAACTATTTACATATTCCCAGATTTTTTTATCATTAGTATGAAATATGTGCGCACCATATTTATGTACATTTATACTTTCTATTTCTTCGGTATAGATATTACCACCAATATGATTTCTTTTATCTATAACTAGACATTTTTTTCCTCTTTTATTTGCCTCATAAGCAAATACTGATCCGAATAAACCAGCACCTACTATTAAATAATCATACATTTTCTAATTCTCCTTTTATATTATTATTTTTTCTATACTGAAATCTATAATGTATACTGCTTCTCAAAATAATGCTGATATTCACCACTAATGATTTGCTCCCACCATTCTTTATTATCTAAATACCATTGAATAGTATGGGCAATGCCTGATTCAAAAGTATATGTTGGCTTCCAACCTAAAGCTTCTAGCTTAGTCGGGTCAATGGCATAGCGTTTGTCATGTCCTAAGCGATCTGTCACAAATTCAATCAGATCTTCGGATTTGCCTAATGTGCTAATGATGGTTTTTACAACTTCTAGATTGGTACGCTCATTATGTCCGCCCACATTATATACTTCCCCATTTACTCCTTCATGAAGAACAAGATCAATCGCTGCACAATGATCTAGCACATGCAACCAATCACGGATGTTCTTACCATCTCCATACACCGGAATCATTTGATCATTTAATACACGAGAAATTGTTAGTGGGATTAATTTCTCTGGGAAATGGTATGGTCCATAGTTGTTGGAACAACGAGTAATATTAATTGGCAGGCCATATGTCTCATGATACGCGCGAACCAGCATATCAGAAGATGCTTTACTTGCACTGTAAGGACTGTTTGGCTGCAATGGTGTTTCTTCTGTAAAGAAAGTAGTTGGATCAACATCTAATTCTCCATATACTTCATCTGTGGACACATGAATAAATTTAGTCACGCCCACTGCTTTTGATGCATCTAATAATACTTGAGTTCCCAATACATTCGTTACCACGAAAATTTCTGGATTGGTAATGGAACGGTCTACATGACTTTCTGCCGCAAAATGAGTCACATAATCAAATTTCTCTTTCTCAAAAAGAGCGAAAATCTCGTCTCGATTCGCAATATCTGCCTTAACAAAATGATAATTCTCTTTCTCTTCAATCGATTTATGTTTCGTTAAATCGCCAGCATATGTTAATAAATCAAGGTTATAAATATCATAATCTGGGTATTTATTGACCATATATTGAACAAAATTTCCACCGATAAAACCTGCTCCACCTGTTACTAATACTTTCTTCTTTGCCATTTACTTCACCTCTTCTTGATATTCAGCTACATATCGTTTTAAAGCATCTTGCCATGCTGGAAGACGATTAAATCCTTTTCTTTCCAACTTGTCCTTGGACATTCTGGAGTTCTTAGGACGCACTGCTTTTGTTGGATATTCTTCAGTTGTAATGCTGTTGACCTTTACAGCTTTGCCAGCCACGTTAAAAATTTCTTCAGCAAATTGGGACCATGTTGTGAATCCTTCATTGGAAGCATGATATACACCATATTTGTCTGTTTCAACCATATCAAGCAAAAGCTTAGCCAGGTCGAAGGTATAGGTTGGGGATCCGTGCTGATCACCCACTACATTTAATTCATCACGCGTTTCGGCCAAACGCAGCATCGTTTTAATGAAGTTTTTGCCATTGAAGCCAAACACCCAAGAAATTCGCACAATATAATACTTCTCAAGTAAACTTTGTACCACTTTTTCCCCTTCATACTTGGTTAAACCATAGTAGCCAACGGGACATGCTGGGTTTTCTTCTGTAAAAGGTTCTGTACCTGTTCCTTCAAAGACATAGTCTGTGGAAATATAGACGAATTTTGCATCTGCCTCTTTCGCTGCGCTTGCTAAATATTTCGTGCCATTCACGTTCACATCAAAGCACGCTTCTTGGTTGTCCTCTGCGTTATCGACTGCTGTATACGCAGCACAATGGATAATCGCATCTGGTTTTACTTTTTGTACAAGGGTGTGTACTTTTTCTTCGTCGGTAATATCAAGCTCCTTACTGCCGACGCCAATCATCTCCAACCCGCGGCGTTTTCCTTCTTGAACCACGTCATAGCCTAATTGACCGCTGTATCCTGTTACTAATACTTTCATTTAGTGTCTCCATATTGGAAATTATTATCAGCATCTTTCAGAAAAGGAGCTTTTTCGTCTTTTTCGGAAAGAATAGGCGTAATATCTAACGGCCATTCAATATTGATTGCTGAATCGTTCCAAATAATTCCACGATCACAATCTGGAGCATACAGGTTGTCCACTTTGTATTGCACTTCCACATCATCTGTAATCGTCATAAAACCATGTGCGAATCCTTGTGGAATCAGTAACTGTTTTTTATTTTCTGCAGAAAGTTCTACACCAAACCACTTTCCAAAAGTCGGACTTCCCTTGCGGATATCGACTGCCACATCAAAGATAGCCCCTTTTGTACAGCGAACTAGCTTGGTTTGTGCTTTCGGATTTAATTGATAGTGCAATCCACGCAGTGTTCCTTTTGCAGCAGAAAAAGATTGATTGTCCTGAACAAATTTAATATCAATTCCTTCTTGAATTAAATTCTCTTCATTATACGTTTCCATAAACCATCCGCGATGATCTCCGAAAACCTTTGGTTCCAACACTTTTAAACCCTGGATAAATGTTTCTGTAATTTGCATTCCTTGATACCTCATTCTGTTAATATATAATTTGCCCTTTAGCTACCTTTAATAGATATTGGCCATAGCCAGTTTTAGCATATAAATTCCCTTGTTCGACTAAGCGATCGTTCGTAATCCATCCATTTATGTAACCTATCTCTTCTGGTGCGGAAATTTTGATTCCTTGATGATCTTCAACCGTACGTACAAAGTTAGCTGCATCTAACAAACTTTGGTGCGTCCCGGTATCCAGCCAAGTAAACCCTCTTCCCAATAACTCTACATCAAGCTCCCCTAATTGAAGATACGCTTCATTGATAGAAGTGATTTCTAGCTCTCCGCGATGGGATGGCATGACATTCTTCGCAATCTCTACAACACGGTTATCATAGAAATAAAGACCTGTGATGGCATAGTTAGATTTAGGCACTTTTGGCTTCTCTTCCACACTAAGCACTTTTCCTTCTTCATTAAATTCAACTACCCCAAATCGCTCTGGATCCTGTACATGATAGCCAAATACGGTTGCACCACTTTCCTTCTGAGCAGCACGCTGAAGAATCTTTCTCATGCCGCTTCCGTAATATATATTATCTCCTAATATCATCGCAACAGAATCATTACCGATAAATTCTTCCCCAATCAGAAAAGCCTGAGCAAGCCCTTCTGGCTTAGGCTGCACCTTATATTGCAAGGAAATACCAAATTGGGAACCATCTCCTAAAAGCGCTTCAAAACGTGGAGTATCCTCAGAAGTAGAAATAATTAAAATGTCCTTAATACCAGCTAGCATTAGAGTAGAAAGTGGATAGTATATCATTGGTTTATCATTAATCGGTAGTAATTGTTTGCTTGTTACCAGGGTTAGAGGATATAGCCTAGTACCACTTCCCCCGGCTAAAATTATACCTTTCATTAAACTACCTCCTAATTCATTTTAAATTCTAGATAAAAAATTTTTAGTAATTCTTTCAAAATAACTCTGAACAAAGAGAAACAATATAACATTTGTCGAAGTTCAAGTTGAATTTTTAATAAACTAGCATTATTGTTTAATAATTATCGTAAATAAGAAAAAGCATTCACAGTATCATTATCAAAAAATCAGATTTTTGCAAACATGAGCTTCAATTACTTAATATGTGAATGCCTAAATATTATATATAAAATCATACACTTTAATCTAATTCTTCTACTCAAAACTTTCTAAGTACATTTTAGTACAATTTAATCCATTCTTTATAATTTCATAGAATAGCCTTTTTTATATCCCAGATATCTTGTAAGTAAATCAATACCTAGCAACAATAAATCTTTTATTTTAAATCTTTTCAATAGATTTTTTAATAAAAAATATAATAATTTTCTTCCCTCTCCTAATGAAGAATAATCTTTTAAATCATTTTGATATCTTTTTTCAAATGAACCAATTAACTTATATCTTTTATAAACACTTCCAACTTCGAAATTATGGCTATGATAAACTTTACTTTTAGAGTTATATAAAATACTTTTTCCACTAATAATAACATTTAAAGCATATACTACATCTTCATTTGTACCTACATCAAAATCATAGCCACCCAGGGAAAAAAAAGTTTCTTTTAATGTAGCTGAAGAAGCATCAGAATAATATATATTTTTTCTTCCCCATTTTTCAATAGTCATATTATTACATAAACGGTCATAGTCAGGATAGTTAAATTGCCTCATTAGCTTTTCTGTTTCAGTAGCATAAGGATATGCAATTTGCTTTGAATATGTTGCAACTATATCATTATCCCCAAATAGAGGTTCTACTAAGTTTTTTAACCAAACATGGTCATATGGTGTAACATCTTGTGTAATAAATACTAATATATCACCACTTGCCTTTAGAGCAGCTACATGCCTTGTTTTAGCATGATTAAAATTTTCAACCAAAAAAGTTATGTCACATAATTGCTCACAAAGTTCAAGACTGCGATCATTTGACTTGCTAACAGCCGCAATAATTTCAAAATCATTTTCTATCTTCTGCAACCTAATTTTATCAATTAATTTTCTTATATATTTTTCTCCATTAAAAACTGGTAATATGATTGAAATTTTTTTCATTATATCCCACCTCTTTTTCTAAAGATAATAAAATCAACCATAATATTCAATACCTTCAAGAAGAAAACTATGAATAGAATATTCATAGTTTTCTTCTTGAATTTTAAATACTAAGCAAGCTTAAATAAATATAAGTTCTCTATCTTCTTAAAATTTGCCTATACGCTTCGTATGTTTTCTCTGCGGCCATATTCCAAGTATATTTATTTTTAATGAGTCTTATGAATTCATTATTTTTATAATTAAATTCTATAGCATTATCTATAGAACTTCTTATTGAATCATAATTAGATGGATCACAGTAAGACACCATATTTCCATAGTACTCTTGTGTATATCCCTTTTCAGTCATTACAATATTAGAACCCATTGCTCCAGCTTCTAAACCTACTAAACCAGTTGTTTCGAACCAACTCGGTAAAACTGTAACTCTTGCTAATTTATATGCAGAAAATAGTGCCTCTTTTTCCAATTTACCCAAATAGAATAAATTATTATTATCATTAATAAGATTTAAAAATTCTTTTATATATTTTTTATGCTTATTATTAATACCACCTACAAAAACTACCGGATAGTCGCAACCTTTTAATGCATTTATAAGAGCAACTTGATTTTTTCGAGGCTCTATTCTAGCTGGACATAATATGAACTCCTTTAATTTAAATTTTTCATAAAAAACATCTTCAGATATATTCAATAATTTTTCATCAAGCTCTACTCCATTAGGTACAACTAAATAATTCATATTGCGCATGTCAAAATCATTTTCTAATTCTTTATATTCCATTTCAGAATTAGGAAGAAGAATAGTACTATTTTTTAACACATACCTTTGCATATGAAAAAAACCTAATATTATTTGCTTTACGACAGAGTTATAGGTTTTAGGATATCTCATACTATATGATATTGTTTTGAGTAGTTGAAAAAAGTTCTCGTTACTAATCATCTTTCTTATTAACTTCACCAATCCTTCTACTCCATTCTTTTCATAATTGGCAATGTCACTCTTACTATGATGAATTGTAGAAAATACAATAGGTTTATTAAATTTAACTGCATTGCGACATTGTTCATACGTCTCATGAATTCTAGTGATATTAAACAAATGAACTATATCATACTTTTCTAAGTTAGGATGTAATTCTGTTGATATATCTACCTCAATACCGTATAATTTTTCTAAATACTTCTTAGTATTAACCATCTGTATGGTATCGCCACCTAAATTATTAAAAGCATCAATTCTATTTTGCATTAAAATCTTCACTTATTTTTTCACCTCTTTTATTTAAACTTATAATTACTAGTAAAATACTTTCAATAATAACATCACCATCATTTTTTTTCTTCATTTATTTTATAACTTTTATATAAAATAAAATAAATAATATAGATAATTAAATAAAAAATTATACCTAATACTAAGCTAACAAAATAAAGATATCCCTCTACAAAAAACTGAAAAGGTTTTACAACAATTGAGGATATGAAAAAATAATCTATAAAATTTATTCTAATTTTATTCATCGTTTTAAACCTAAAATAAGTTATTATGGTTGAATATAAAAAGACAAATATAACCATGTAAAGAATACTGTTATGAGTAACAATTAATTCTAGTATTAAATTATTGACTGGTCCATTGTAGGTACCTGGTTCTAGCCCTGTTAACAAAAAAACAAAATAGTCCGCAGCGGAATCAAAATCATTCTTAATACCCACTACTTTCAAAAACGGTGCAAAATACCAAATAAGCATTGAGAGATGATTATTACTAACTTCATATTGAAAACTATTAAGCATTATTAACTGATCAAAACTCAAAAATAACCTATTATATAAAATATTTAGTGCCTCAATAGAACTATTTCCAGTAACATAAGATGCATAAAATGGAGTAATTATTATAAAAAATATTGAAACTAGCATCAGTGCAATGAAATACTGTCGCTTTATCTTTAATCCAAATAATTTATATACAAATATTATATTTGTAAATAATAATACAATAGTTAGAAAGGACGCTTTATTTGCTGTTAATATAAGAGATAAAAACACTATACCTAGTGACATTTTAGCAATATTCTTCACTCTATGATATTCTGACAGAGTTAAAGCAATTGGGCTAAAATTCACTGCATAATATAACCAAGTTAATATTCTATTTCCATCACTTACTTGATAACGGTTCTGATAACCTCCGTTAATTAACGGAATGTTTCCTGTCATTAAAAAGTTAACTACAAAATTTAATATAATAACAATAAAAATGGAGATTGATAATGTTAACTGTAACTTATAACTTATTGATAATTTTTTATTCTCATATAAGCTATTTGAAGTTGTTTTATCAAATAAACTACCTATAAAAACACCTAAGAATAGTGCAATCAAACAAAAGATTATTTTATTATAATATATACTATTATTAGGCTGAGTTAAAATGCCAACAAATGAAAATGAATATATTATCAAATAGATGTTAAAAGGATCAAAAAAACCTTTAATTCTTCTTTTAAAAATTACAATTAAGATTACATATAATAAAATTGAATAACCACCATCAAGTAGCGAGAAAGTGAATTTCATTTTATTTTCTCCACTCTCTTTACTAAAAGACTGTCTAGCAAACTTTTGTAAGACATGAGCCTGCATTTATTAATTAATCTTACTGATTCATTATTATTATTAAAAATATCAAGTAAATTAACTACTATAAGTTTTGTAATAGTTATAGAAAATAGCTTTATTTTTTCAATAGTTGTAGTTGCTCCCATAGCTTTACTTATTCCTTCATTTATATACCTTTTTTTAATCCACTCTTTAGTTAATCGTTCTTTTGAGATAAAGTGTTTTACTTTCGCTTTAGGACAATAATAAATAACTCCTAAATCTTTAATTTGAGAGAATACCCAACTCTCTTCACCGGAAATTAATGAATCACCTTTTCTACCTAAATGTATAGGGAATTCTATATCTTTAAAAACTTCTTTTCTAAAAGCCATATTTGCACCCATAGGTAATCGTTTAGAAGGAAACGGTATTTCTTTTTCCCCAAGATTTAATATTGTGAAAAGAGGTTCAATGTCTTTTGATAACCAACTCGGTCGATCAATTTCAAAATTAGGTTCAATGGGGCCACCAATAGATTTAATATTGGGATTATTATCAAAAGTTTCAATTATAATTTTAGCCCAGTCTTCACTTGGGATGGCATCGTCATCTAAAAATGCAATATAACTACTTTGAGATCTCACAATACCAGTATTCCTTGCATATGACAATCCTTGATTTTGTTCTAGAATGTATATTAAATGATAATCCAAAATCTCTTTACATTCCGAAACTATCTCTTTTGTATTATCGTTTGAATTATTATCTACAACTAACACTTCAATTTCATTTGAATCAATAGCTTTTAATTTATTTATAGACATTAATGTTTTCATTAATAACTCGCATCTATTATAAGTACAAATTATAATAGATAACTTTGTATCGTTTTTCAAAATATTCCTCCTTCCCTTTCTCGGCTAATTATTTTAAATATGAATTATAAATTTATTTTGCTGTTTTAAAATACTTATTATACATGAATAGACCATCAAACAATCCTTTTGATATCGTTTTTATACTAATAGCATTAAGCTTATTCAATTTAATAAATTGAAATATACCTCTAATAACAGATATAAAAATTCTTATTTTCTCCTTTTTTGAAAAGGAGGTTGTTTTAAGTAGCCATATCTTATTTCTAACTTCATAATAATAACGTGCACCAGCAGATTCTATTGGTGTATATTTAACCTTAGTTTTGTGTTTGACAACACTCTTAGGTACTACAACTCCGAATTCATTCTTTAGTATTCTTGACGTATACTCCAAATCATCGTTCCAAATAAAATATTCCTTTATTGGTAAACCGTATTGTTCTATTAAACTTCTATTAATTAATAAAGAAACAAATGAGGTTGATCTTATACTAATACAACCGTTTCTTGCTGCCATGAACAGTTTTTCATTATCCCTATTTTTTACAGTTGGTAAATTCATTGGATGAAGAGTACCATCTATCCAGTTTACTCTACTTGCTAAAAGAAGAGGCTTCATTGTATTTGAAAATTTATCTTTAGTCTCTATTAATTGCTCAATGCAATCTAATTCTGGAATGGTATCATCATCTAAAATCCATATCCACTCATACCCTTTTGTCTTAGCATATTTAAGACCTTCATAGAATCCACCTGCTCCTCCAACATTTTGCTCTAAAGGTAGTATAGTAACTTCATCTTCGGAGTATCTACTTCTAATTTCAGAAATAGTATTATCTGTACTTGCATTATCTATAATAATTATTTCATCTAGGCTTAATGTTTGGCTAAGTAATTTATTTATACATTCCATTAGCAATTGTTTTCTGTTATAAGTTACAACAATTGCGCATATTCTTTCTACACCCATTACATTTCCCCCTTAACAATTTCTAATTTCGCTATCTGCTTTATTAAAATAACTTATTCCTTTATACTTCAAGTACATCATCATAAATAATGCTACCAATAGTTCAGAGAAAAGAGCTCCAAAACCAGTACCAAAGTAGGTATATTTAGGAACTAGGGTAAAGGCTAACAGAATATTGACTAAACTACCAATAACTATAATTGAAGAAAATTGTTTATGAAACCCAAGAGGCAACATTGTTTGAGTTCCAAAAATATTACTTATAGCTACTAAGAATGGTACAAAAGATAGAATCTTCAAAATCTCTATTGAACTTTTGTATTCTTCACCATAGAAAATATTAATTATTGTGCTACTAAAATTAAATATAGTAAAACTAAATACTAAAGATAAACAAGTTACCAAAATTAAAACTTTTTTCAAAAATCTTAATCCCTTAATTTTTGATTCTGAGAAAAGTTTATTTACATGTGGAAAAATTGATTGACCAATCGGAGTTATTAAATTATTAACAGTATTTATGAGTTTTTCAGCTGCAGAATAATAACCAACAATTGTAGTACTTGTGAAAAGACCAAGGATAAATGTATTACTGATTGTATAAATACTCACAGAAATCGTTGAAAGAAATATAAACCATCCCTCCTTTAAGTGATATATCAAGGAGGAATATCCAGGAAATCTTAATTTCACTTTATATTTAAAAAATATAATATAAAGTGAAATTAAACCTACTATACTTTGTCCAACTACATTTAAAATAGGAACCCACAAATAATCATTTTTTGATTTCACAAAAATAAAAATACCAATTGTATAGAATATTTTAGAAAGTAGATTTAAAAAGGTTATATACTTCATCTTTTCTATACCCATAAAAAACCAAATCGGAAATAATACATTAGATAAAACTAACCCAAAGCTAATTAAAAAGAGCATTTTATCTTCGGAAAATTTCTGTATATTAGAAATAATCATAATAACAATAATGAAACTTAATATCAAAAATATCCCCTTAATTAATTGGACTGAGTTAAAGATGTTAGAAATTTCATCTTTATCTTCATTACTTTTTGCAATTTCTTTTGTTGCTGATAAATTAAAACCATAATCTGTAAATAAAACAAAATACTGAATAAACATTTGACTAAATATAATTAAGCCATATTTGTCAGGACCTAATACTCTAACTAAATAAGGTAATGAAATTAATGGAAGCAACATATTCGTTGCTTGGACTAGAGAAAGAGAAAAAAAGTTTTCTACTAATTTTTTATGTTTTTTTTTTAAGAGTTCCAATACAGTTCTCTCCTCAATCTATTTACTGTCTCTTTTTAATAATTTTTGAAGGTACCCCTGCAACAACTGAATAATCTGGTACATCCTTTGTAACAACAGAGTTAGCTGCTATAACACTTCCTTTTCCTACTTTTACACCATCTAAAATAACAGCTCCTGTTCCAATCCAAACATCATTTTCAATCATTATACCCTTTGTAGTTAAACCTTGCTGTTTCATCGGCATATTAATATTGTCGAAATTATGATTTGCTGCTACAACTCGGACATGAGTTGCAATCATGACATGATTACCAATTGTTAATCCACCACTTCCATCTAATAATGAAAATGCACCAATAAAAGAATTTTCTCCAATTATTATTTTCCCAGCACTTGATCCAGCATTTAAAATGACAAAATCATCAATGAAAGAAAAATCACCTATTTTAATATTATAATTATTTCGTATTAATATTTTTTTTATTTTAACCCCTTGCCCTAACTCTAATCTATATTTTAGTGAATAATAAAATGAACGTAGAATTAAAAAAATTTTTTTTAGAGCATTTTTCATTATAGAGCACCACACTATATTTTTAATATGCACCTTTCCTTTTTAATACTATCCCTATAGTTTGAATAATTATTTTAGTATCTAATAATAACGATTTATTGTATACATAAAACATTTCTAGATCCACTCTTTCCGGATATCCAACATCGCTACGCCCACTAACTTGCCAATAACCAGTTATTCCGGGTTTAACTGATAGAAAGTCATTTGCACTATTTTTATACTCTCTGAGTTCATCTTCTACTATTGGTCGGGGTCCAACTATACTCATTTCTCCTTTTAAAACATTTATTAATTGAGGAAGCTCATCCATACTTGTTTTCCTAAGAAACCTTCCTAATTTTGTTATCCTTGGATCTTCATTGGGTTCTAATTTATAATTATTCTTCAAATATTTATTATACAGTTCTTTATTAGATTTCAGCTTTTCATCAGCATTCACTATCATCGATCGAAACTTAATAATATAAAATAGTTTTCCACTTTTCCCATATCTGTGTTGTTTAAAAAAAAGGGGACCTTTGGAATCACCAAATAAATAAAAGATACTAACTAATAAAAAGATTGGTGCTGTAATTACCAATCCCGTTAAAGCTCCAATAATATCTATTAAACGCTTAATAAAGATAAATACAAGAGAAGTATTGTTTATTTCAACCTTAGAATTAGTAAGATGTAAATAAGAATCAGTTTTAACCTCGGATCTAGTTTTGCTCACAATTTCACCCCTTAATTAATATTCTATTTAGGATACTTTGTAGATACGTTATGATTTCTTCTCTAAATTCTTCTTCCATAACAGCAAATTCAATTGTTGTTTTAATAAAACCAAGTTTCTCTCCTACATCAAATCGTTTTCCTTCAAAATCAAATGCGAAAACTTTTTGAAATTCAGTTAACTTCTGAATTGCATCAGTTAACTGAATTTCACCACCAATTCCTACTGATTGTTCCCCCAAAAAATGGAATACTTCCGGTTTTAAAACATATCTTCCCATTATAGCAAGATTAGAAGGAGCAGTCCCTGGTTTTGGTTTTTCAACAAAACTTCTCACTTCATAAAGACGATCATTATTAAATTTCGGATCAATAATACCATAACGGTGAGTTTCATCATCGTTCACTTTTTGCACTCCTATTACAGAAGAGTTTGTTGCTTCATATTTATTAATTAACTGTTTAAGTGATGGTACATCTGCTTGTACTATATCATCACCAAGTAATACTGCAAATGGCTCATTCCCTATAAATTTACGAGCACTCCACACTGCATGTCCTAGTCCTTTTGGTTCCTTTTGTCTAACATAATGGATATCCGCAAGTCTAGAAGCATGTTGAACTTTTTCTAATAGATCATTTTTCCCTTTCTGCTTTAAGTTATTTTCTAGTTCAATCGAAAAATCAAAATGATCTTCTATTGCTCTTTTCTCTTTTCCTGTCACGATAATAATTTCCTCTATACCAGAATCAATAGCTTCTTCAACGATATACTGAATGGTAGGTTTATCTAAAATTGGCAACATTTCTTTTGGTATTGATTTGGTAGCTGGTAAAAATCTTGTTCCTAATCCTGCTGCAGGAATAATAGCTTTTCTTACTTTTTTCAATTAATTGACCCCCAATAATAAAAATAATTAGTTGATTTTGAGAAAAGTAAAAAGTGTATCAGCATACATTACTTTCTAAAAAACACTAATATCTTTTTAAGATAAATCAGAATACATGCAATTACGTAATACAACTCTATGTTATCGGTATTTCATATCTAAAAAATACCTAAAAAATTTTTTCTCTTAATCCGTTCTGGTACTTCTTTCATAATAATATTATCACGAACAAGAATTTCTGAATTTTCTAGAAACAAATACACATAACCCATACCAAATCTCATTTCTATAAGATCATATGCCTTTTTCATCATAAAAGTTCTATTATAAATATTATGAGCATCCGAAGCCACAAAATGAGTTAAATTATGTTCAATCAACTTCTCCGAAAACTTCTTCACATTCTTCCCAAAATAACCAGCCACACTAGAAGCTGTCACTTGTGTCAACGCGCCATTCTTCACAAACTGATAAAGAAGATCAGGTTTCTCCTGCAATTCTTTATTTCTCTCTGGATGAACAATAATTGGAATGATTCCCTCTGTTTGTAGTTCATACAGCAATCTTTCTGCATATCGTGGAACAGAGGAAGAAGGAAACTCAATGAAAAGGTATTTTGTATGATTAAGCGTGAGAATTTCTTCCTTATAATAATCTTCTAACACTTCTCCATAAATTCTCACTTCCTGTCCTGGAAGTATCGTAAGAGGTATATTTTCTTGTTTTAAAACGGTGTTTAAGTCATTTACTTTTGTAAGAATAGAAGATTTTCGATTACTGAACTTGTTATTCTTATGATGAGGTGTAGCAATAATCGTTGTTATTCCTTCTTGAACAGCCGCTCTTGCCATCACTACGCTATCTTCTATTGTCGCTGCCCCATCATCAATCCCAGGTAATATATGACAGTGAATATCAATCATTACGCTACACCTCTCTATTTTTAGTAATCTATTATTATTTCCCTATAACACTTCAAAAATAGTAACATTGAACTACTGATTCGTAAATAGCGAAGATTGTCGAATCTCGTCTACTTACTTGTTAATTTGTTCCATAGTAATAATAGTCACCTTTTTTGTCCGCTTTTTTATTATTAAGGACAACTCCTAATACTTTCCCGGAACTTGCTGATAGCTTTTCTTTTGTTTTCAAAACCTCTTCTTTATCCGTTTTCCCACTACTAACTACTAATATACTTCCATGACAAAGATTAGCGAGCACTTGTGCATCTGTAACGGCTAATACTGGTGGTGTATCAAATAGGACAATATCAAACTCCTCGAGTGCTCTCTCTAAGAAATGGTTCATCGCACGGGATCCCAGTAGCTCAGAAGGATTTGGTGGGATTGGACCACTAGGTAAAACATACAGATTCTTCTCTTCATTTTCATGAACAGCTTCCATTAACCCTAACTGATTAGTTAAGACTGATGTTAAACCTGATGTATTGTTCAAGTTAAATGTGTAATGAACGGTTGGTTTACGTAAATCAGCATCAACAAGCAGGACTGTTTTTCCTTGTTGCGCAAAAACAATTGCTAAGTTCGCTGCTGTTGTTGATTTTCCTTCTCCTGGTCCAGAAGATGTCACTAAGATAGAACGTATCTCTTCATCAATACTAGAATAAAGAACATTTGTACGAATTGTTCGATATTGCTCAGAAATAGGAGATCTCGGATCATACTTTGTTATAAGTTTTCTTCTATTTAAGGCTAAACCGCCTTTTTTTGCTCTCTTACTTGCTGCCAAGTAAATCCCCCCTACTTCTTCCTTTTTGAGCGCCTCTTAACTTCGCTTCATGGCTTTCATCAATGGTTGTAATGGCGCCTAACACTGGTAAATCTAGTAGTTTCTCAATATCTTGTTCTGTTTTTACTGTATTATCTAAGTATTCTAGTAAAAATGCTAAACCGACTCCAATCATTAACCCTACTACCGCTGCAATCGCAATATTAAGTGGTGGGTTTGGACTGATTGGCGCTTGATTTTCTTGGTCCTCTGCAAGTGGCAATACTGTCACATTGTCAATGGACATAATATTTTTAATTTCTTTTTCGAACACTTCTGCCGTTTTATTGGCAATTTGCAAAGCTACTGTTGGATCAGCATCTGTAACAGATAGAGTCATTACCTGCGAATTTTGCGCACTTTCCACAGTAATCTTACTATTCAATTTTGAAACACTCATATCTAAATTCAATTCTTCTTTTACAATATTTAAGATAGCCGCACTTTTTAGAATCACACTATATGTGCTAATCATTTGTACGTTTGCCTGTACTTCACCTGAATTAATGACAGCTGATGATTCCTCTTTCTTTTGGTTGACAAGAATTTGTGTTGAAGATTTATACTCCGGTGTAATAATGAAATAACTTACTATCCCACTTACAATCATTGCGATTAAAGTGATGGAGATAATAAGGGCAAATCGTTTCTTAAGTGTGTCGAATAATTCTTTTAGACTAATCGTTTCTTCCATGACTTCCTCCTAGAAAAATATAAAAAACTAAAAATATTATATCATATATCATTGCATATATTGTCATTTCTTGTCATAATTTTAATAGATTTGAATTACTACGTTTATTACTATACCAATTAATTGACATTTTTCCTATCTTTTTTTTATAAAAGGGATAAGTTTCCTTCATACTTGTAAATTATCGGTATACTTAAATAAAACGATTATACTGAATTCCTGGAGGTTGAAATGAAAGCAGCTATTCTATCTATTCTTTCTATTGTTCTTGTTGTGGTTCTTATTATTGGAAATATTCATTGGAATATTCGGGGAGATAGTCCTTTATCACCGATTCACGAAACACACGATTCAACGGTTTCCCAAGAAAAAAGTTCTAATCCAGAGAGCTACTTTAGCCTTGATTACTATATGGGCTTTGCTAAATCTTGGCCAGAACAAGCGCAACAAGTATTAGAAGCGAAATTATCAGACAAAAAGGCGTTTCATATTTTACTAGTTGGCTCAGATTCGATTGGCGATCAAGAGTCTGGTTTACTTACTCCTTTAAAAGAAGCATTGTCCAGTAAGTATGATCAATATGTAACCATCGACAGTATCGTTTATGACGGAACTACTTCCGATTATGTAAATGACGAAGAGTATGAATCTCTAATTGACAAGAAACCAGATATGGTTATCTTTGAGCCATTCTTATTACATGATAATGACAAAGCAGTAAATATTTCTACAACATTAACGAATATCAATAAGGTCATTAAAGAAACCAAGGATTCGTTGCCTGATGTTACGTTCGTTTTAATGCCAGCACATCCATTATATGAAGCCAACCTCTATCCTATGCAAGTCAGTGATCTAGAGAAATATGCCGAAGCGGAAGAAATTCCCTATTGGAACCATTGGGAAGCTTGGCCAGATCGTAAGGATGAAAAGGTTAAAGATTATTACAAAAAACTACCTGGCGATAAATCGATTGCGAATGAACAAGGGTTTGAAGTTTGGAGCGAGTATTTAGCTGATAAGCTTATCTCCGAGTAGTACCATCATTCGTTCTTTAACTATATATATCGATTCCTTACTAAGCGAGTGGTTACTCGCTTTTTTTATTCATTTGTTTTATATAACTACACGACTTTTTAACATTTTATATGGAAGCGTTATTTTATTTCTTCTATTATATATATTCTTTTTTCCATATTAAATTTATTTATGTCCACCCTCAGACTAAAATGGAAATAGAACATACTAAGAGGTGTTTAAGGGTTAGAAAAATTCGACTAATTATTTCAAAATAGAAATTTGGACAAATAAAAAAGATGCATCTCCCTGTTCGAAATAAGGAGATGCATCTTTATAATTAGTTAAATGGAAGAATAGGATAACTTTGAACATCAATATGTAGGCAGGAGTAAAATTTTTTATCATCGTTTATATGTCTTCCTGTTTAAATTCATCACTGATTAATTGATCCACCGTTATTCCTAATCTCTCCGCTACTTTTTCCAAAAACTGAAGAGATGGATTATTTTGTATACCTCTGTCTAGATTACTTAAATAGGTTTTTGATACTCCCGCTTCCTTTGCTAATCTGGAAATGGAATAGCCTTTTCGTAACCGCAAATATTTAATTCTTTCCCCAATCATTGACTCTCCTCTTCTCCTTATTTATTATTTTTATCAGCCCTTCTTTTTTTAATGTAAGTAAGAATGATTGTACTTGTTTTTGGCATTCTTCTTGGGTTATATCATATTTGTCTAATAACTTGTTCACTAACTTTTCTATTGTAATGGGATCCTTTATTATTCCCCAAATATCTCCACCGATTACTCCTAGGTTATAGTATTTACTATTTGCTACACTTAGCATTACCTTTTCACCATTCATGTCACTTACTATTTGACCTGGTGTCTGCTCCACTGTACTGGTCATTTCAATAGTTATTTTTGTTTTACTCACTATTATTACCTCCATTAACCGTATGTAAAATCCATTCTGCTATATCATTTGCTGTAAAGCGTGATTCTGGCCTGATAATCTGAAACATTTTAATGGAATCTGCTAGTTTAGATGTAGTGGAAAAATGCCAGGGTAGTAAGTCTAAAGGTTGAAGAAATATATTTCGAAAGGTGTGAATATAAAGAGTTTGTAGTCTCTCTAAATTTAATACCTCTTTGTATTTTATCTCCTGTCTTCTTTCCTTTTTTAGCTCAAAAACTCCTGCTAATGGAAGAGAGCTATTCTCAAATTGAAAGGAAATAGGTACACTATATTTTTCTTCTCTATAGGCAATTGTTTGATAGTTATCGACGTTCATATCAAAATTTTTTAGACTCTCCAGCCATAATTTTTGGTTTGGATATGAAGGCAAAACTATAGATTCTTTAGCTGTTGTTTCCTTTAGGGGAATAATGTCATCACTAATTAATTTATAGCCTCTTTCCATAAATGCTCTTGCTAAGGTTGATTTTCCAGCACCACATTCTCCCACTATCGCATAAGCTTTCCCATTAACACTGATAGCGCTACCATGCAAAGGGAGAATACTTCTTTGCATAAGGAGTGCTCCCATGCAAGTACCTAGCAAATAAAGACGAATTTCATCTTGCTTATTATTCGCTAATGGAGTGATATAGATATACCTCCCCTTCTCTATCAAAAAGATGGCAATGTTTGGCGCATAGAATAATACAGAGTCTTTATCAAATACGAAATGGCTATTAGGATTGGAAGTGGCTAACCATTGTTCTTGTAAATCTTTTTTTAAGATAAATATGTCTGGTTTTGATCGATTATCTATTTGTTTGCTTAATTCCGGTAGATGAAATTCGCTATAAATAGTAGAGCCAAATGCGAAATAATGATAGATAGTTTGGATAGTCGTCATAGTTCCCCCCATTTCTCCCTGTTTTTATACAGTAGAAAAGCCTCTACCTTCTAAATAATAGGAAGTGAGGCTTACATCATAAATTGAATTTAATATCGATGGATGGTGTTTATTAACTCCAGCCTAGATCACCCCATGCAGTTCCAGCTGGATACGTATTATCTAACGAGTTGTTATCAAATGTGCTAGCCATTGTTTTACTAACTTCTAACACTTCTAACTTAGGTTCTTTCCATTCTAATTTCTCCATTATATACTCACCTCCTTTCAGGACATTTTCTTCATAAAGCGAAATAGAATAATACTTCTCATTAATATTCGTATATCTGCATCCACTGCAAAATCTGTTCTAACTCCCGATTTTGCTTTATTCCAACCTTTTATTACTGCTTCTTTGTTCATATATGACCAAATCTCTTTATCCTTTAGCATATCTTGTGCTTCTTGTAGAAATGAACTCCATTGAGGAATCATTCTGTGGACCCAATCTGTTCCCTGCACACCCCTTACTTGTTGATTTAAGCGGACTTTGTCTGGAAGATAGCCCTTTGTCGCTCTCCGAATAAGCCCTCTATCCATCCCATTTTGAACATACTGATCTTCCGGTATGGATAGACAATAACGGATAACTCGCAAATCATTTGTTGGATCGCGACTGATTATTCCATACTTTAAAGACAGCTTTCCAGAAAATGTATTAGTAGCATTCCAATGAAACAAGTCATCGAAATGTCTTTTTCTATGTTCATATGCGTTATTGCTCAAAAACCAGCCTGTTTCGCTTATTCCAAATAATCGCATACGGTCATAAACTCCCATTTTCTCTGCAAATGCTGGATGAACAAGCGGAGAAACGCCCTTAGAAATCGCTTTATTTTTACTAAGAAGAGATGGAGGGAGTATTTCCTTTATTACCATGTTAGCAACTCTTCTTCTTGGTCGTTTGATCAGTCTACTATAACTAGTAATCTCTTGATAAAGCTTTAGCCAATTAAGCTGTTTTAATAATCTTGGAAAGTAATCCTGTGCTGATCCCCAAGAAATAGATAAATTTCCTCTATTACCATTTAATAAAATACCAATATCCTGTTTTTTTGCCTCTTCATAAATTCCGTTGATCCAAAAAGTATTTTCAAAAAATTTATAAGGCATTTCCAATGTATCCAAAAATGTATCGATATCTGAATAGGAATCTTTTCCTGCAAAATCTAAATAATGATTCTCTAACCCTCCAATGAAATCCACCGTTTCTTTAATAAATGGTGTTTCATTGGACAGTAGACTCTTCGGCACGAATGGTTGAAAATCCTTAGGCGGTATATAGCTATATGTTGTTAAGGTACCATTCGACTTTTCTTTTAACTTATTGGCAGCAATACTTACCACTGATCCAGAATCCAATCCCCCACTCAATTGGGATCCAACTTTCTTAAAGGTACGTAATCTTGCTTCAATAGCTGTTTGATACACATCCATAAATGCATCGACATAGTCTTGGCTATTCTTGTATCTTATTGGTTGTATTTCTTGACTTAGTTGACTATACCTAAATTGTTTCAGATAACCACCTTCAACCATTAAATAATGAGATGGTGGTAATTGTGCTATTGCTTTATAAGGTGTAATTGCGACATTCGCTACATCCACAGCAGCAGAAATAGCTAAATACTCTACCAGCCATTCCTCGTTTAATTCTTTTCTCACATTTGGTAGATTTAATAAAGGCTCCATTGTTGTTGAAAAGGAAAAACGCCCATCTTGATCGTTATAGTAAAGGGTTCGACTACCAGAAAAATCTCTTGCTGCAAAAAGCCTCTGTTTTGTTTTATCCCAAATAACAAAGGCAAAATCACCAATCAAATACTTAGGTGTTTCTTCTTGCCATTTTTCGTAGGCAAGGAGTATGAGCTGACTATCTGTAACATCTTTCCTATCATGAGCATCTATTTTTAATTTACTTATTAGTTCCGTTCTATTATCAATAATTGCGTCTGCGGTAATGACTAATTGTCTTTTCGGATCATAATAAGGAAGTTTTTCACCAATCGATTCAGGGGTAATCCATTGAGCATGGCATCCCATAAATATATGATCCATTGTAAAAACCTGAATATCATCAGCAGGAAATTGCTGGAACCCACTCATCATTAAATGAATATGTTCATCTGATACATGTTCATTTTTTTTATTATAAATACCAGCAATTGCACTCATTTTTTATCTCCATCCCTATAATTGATTCTTTATTAAGAACGTGGTGTTATGAAAAAAAGACCTTATAACAAAACGGTTCTTAATAAAGAACATATCATGTTTTTTATTACTATTCAACAAGAAAAATAGCGTTTTTGCTATTTTTTTTACTTAACGGTCATTTCCTTGATTATTTCTTCCCATTCAAAAGAAAAACGATAGATATCTTCTTCCACTAATTCACTGCCTGTTTGAACTTCAATGATTTCCATTGTGCTTGTCGCCCTTAAAGCATGTTTTGTACCTAAGGGAATATGGATAACATCTCCTGCACGAATATGTCGGAGTTGATCATCGATAACTAGAACTCCTTCTCCTTTAATCACTGTCCACACTTCACTTCTTTTATAATGAACCTGATAACTGAGATTTTTTGCCGTATCTACACATATTCTCTTTGTTAAAACTTCATTCCCTTCCTTATACTTCGTATGCTCTAAAACTTTATACCAGCCCCACCTTCTTTCTTCATACATGGGGCGTTCTTCTAGACCTTTTAATATTTCTTTCACTTTTGGACTAGATTCTTTTTCTGTTACAAGAATACCATCTGGACTAGCAGCTACCACTACATTATCCAGACCAATTAATGTAATAGGGATATCCAGTTCATTTACAATATGGGAATTTATTAATCCATTGCTGACATATCCTCTTCCATTAATTGAATCTCTCATTTCTTCTGTTAACGTATTCCATGTCCCCAAGTCTTTCCAATATCCTTCATAACTTAACGCGATGATTTTGTTTGCCTTTTCTACTACTTCATAGTCAAAACTATTTTTGGGCAACAAATGATATTGATTTAGTAATTGTTCATAGTGGATAGGGATTCCTTTTTCGATCAATATATTGAGAATATATTCTAAACAGAAAGCAAATACACCACAATTCCATAGTGCTTGATCTTCCATTAATTCTTTAGCCACTTTTTCGGACGGCTTTTCTTTAAAGGAATCCACATGCATATAGTCACTTCTTTTATCTCTAGACGGAACAATATACCCATATTTTTCAGATGGATAAGTTGGTTTTACACCAAGTAATGCAAGTTCTGCCTCACTCTCCCTTAATCGATCTTCCATCTCTCTTACTTTCGTGAAAAATTGATCTTCTACATATGGATCCACTGGAAGCATAACCACTACCTCGTTCGGACTACAACCTTTAATGGAATATAGATATACAGCAGCTAATGCAATGGCTGGAAAGGTATCTCTTCTTTCTGGTTCCACCACGATAGGGACATCATAACCTAACTGGGTGTGAATCATTTCTACTTGTGATTTACTGGTGGCTATAAGAGAGTCTTCTACGAGATTATTTTTAGCAAGCTGCCCCCATACTCTTTGAACCATGGATTCCTTTTCTCCATCCTCATTTGATAATACTTTGAGAAACTGTTTGGAGCGAGCATCGTTTGATAATGGCCATAGGCGTTTTCCTGAACCACCTGATAATAGGACTAGTTTCACTATATCCCCCCCTTTTTATAAAAAGGAGCTAAGCTAATGTTTGGTTACTAGCTAACTCCTGTGTGATTAACATTCTTCTTAATGGTCCTTTTGTCTCTGATAAGACTCCATATTCCCCTGCCTGTATGACACTTCCACCCTCTAGCACGACAACTTGGTCGGCATTTCTAATCGTAGATAAACGATGGGCAATAACAATGATTGTCATCGTCCCTTTTAATCGATCAATTGCTTGTTGAATTTTCCTCTCATTCTCGCTATCTAACGCACTTGTTGCCTCATCAAGTACAAGAATGGTTGGTTTTCTGAGAATTGCTCTTGCTAGGATAAGACGTTGGCGTTCGCCGCCTGATAGCCTAATCCCTCTGTCCCCAATAATCGTATCTAATCCTTGAGGCATTTTTCGGACAAATTCATCCGCTGCAGCAAAGGTTAATGCATTCCATAAGTCCCATTCACTTGCATGTGGGGCAACCATTTGCAGGTTCTCTCGAATACTGCTGTGAAATAAAAAAGGTTCTTGCGCTACATAACTGATGGTGCTCCTATATCCTAATACAGTCTTTTCTGTTAAGGGGTCACCATTAACGAAGACTTTCCCCTCTTCAGGTTGTAATAAGCCCATTACAATATCTACTAACGTAGTTTTTCCTGCCCCTGAAGGTCCAACGATTGCTGTCGTTTTATTCTTTGGAAAGGCAATATTTATATTAGAGAGCGCCCAATTATCCTGTGCCTGCTTATATCTATAGGATACATTTTTGCATTCAATGGCACTTTCTAAATGAAATGATGGCTTAGATGGCAATTCTTCCATTTGTGAAAAATCCCATTCCTGCTCTTTTCTACATTCCTTTTGCACTTTCAGTAAATGATTTAATGCAGGAAACATCGTTACAATTTGTTCTATACTACTTTGAATAGAGGAAAATTTCGGCCATAATCTAGAAAAAATCAAGATAACAAGAATCATTTTTTCTGGTGGAACTTTTATAAAGGAAAAAGAAACATATACAAAAAAGATAATTAAAAGTCCTGCTGCTACCCTATATATAAAGGTTGACTTTGAATTCAGTTTGACTAGCTTCATGACATTTTGATGTATACGGTTAGACATAGATTGAAACCATTCATTAAAGGAAGATTCCAGCCTATTACTTTTCATATCTTTCATTCCATTGAATTGCTCTGAAATTCCGCCAAAGTAATTAGACATTAATTCGGTCGTCTCTTTGCCTAATACTTTGGAACCTTTAACAAACTTTCTCAT
Source organism: Bacillus sp. 522_BSPC (assembly GCF_001076885.1). Taxonomy (GTDB): domain Bacteria; phylum Bacillota; class Bacilli; order Bacillales; family Cytobacillaceae; genus Niallia; species Niallia hominis. The sequence continues at coordinate 26,634 of NZ_JVDT01000118.1, read as the reverse complement.
ATAAATGGCGATGACTGCACCGCAAATCATTACCACTATCGTTAATGAAGGTGATAATAGAAATGCAAGAGTGACTTGCACAATCGTAAAAAAGACAATGCCAATTAATTGAATAATGCCATGTGTTCCTATTCCTACTCTTGATATTTCAGTTGTTAAGATGTAGTTAAAATCTGACTTTCTTTTTTCCAGATAATATTCCCATTTGGCTTTTATTAATGATTCATAAGTTTCTACTCGTAAATATCTAATAAAGTTCTGTTGGATTTCTGTATTCAAAATCGTTTGGTATCGCTGTAGCAAAGCTTGCCCTGTTAATAACATAAAATAAAGAACTAAAATAAATGGCAAATTAAGAGTAAAAGGTAACTGTTCCAGTCCTTTCACTAATACATTTAATGGGAAAACATTACTAATAGAAGCTTCGAATAATCCTATGACTGCAAGCATTGGGACGAGCAAATAAATACTAATACCTTCTATTGCACTTATAAAAATGCTGAGAAAAATGTTCATATAGATTTTCGGCCCCGTAACCATTTTGAGTTTCTTTAAATAGATTGTTAAATTCCTCATTTTATAGTCTCCTGAATGAAACTTTTTGTTTTATGATAACTCTCCATAGCCATAGGAATGGTCTTAGTGGAATGTAAAGAAAATGAAGAGCTAACGGTAAGGGCAGAACTTCAGCATCCCAGGAGTTTGCAGCAAATTTGCGAACAAAAAAATCTAATTTCTGGGCAAATGGCTTTATTTCAAACAAATACTTTATACCTTCTTTATCCCATTCCTTACTTGGTGGATGATAAAAATCAATTCTTTCTTTTATAAAAGTGAATGCTTTTTGTGCGAGCATTTTGGATCGCTTGTTTATCTTTATCGAGTAGGAAACAGATATTAATTTTGTTCTCTCTAATAAATGAACTGTCTGTTGAAATAAAGGAAAAGCCTGATATTCACTCACCCTTAATGGATTTTGGACTAGTTCGGGATTATTTTTTATCATTTGCATGATATCCGTCAACCACCGAATGCGAAACCAGCCATGACGCGCACCATGTGTAATAAGATAAAGGAATAATGTTTCTTCATCTAAGGTATAAATAGGTTTATCTGTTATATAAACTGTTTTTCTATTATTCCATAATTCTTCAAAGCTTGGTTCCTTACTTGGACCAGGGTGCAATCTCCAATGAACCTCTACTTTGCAGTTTTTCTCTTTATGAAGGAATTCCAAATGATGATTCCGCTTTTGCCAATCCTTTAACTTTCTCGGAGGTTCATATTCCAATTGATATCCTTTAGATTGTAGAATACTCCTTGTACGTTCTAGTTCATGAAAAGGAATCAATATATCTAGATCATTTGACGTTCTGGAGGACAGATCTCCATATAACTGATAGCTAAGAGCTGGACCTTTCAACATTATTACACGTATATTTTTAACATAAAACGCTTTATTTATATCATCCATCTCTTTCGATAAAATCAACATCTTAAAAGTATTATTTACATATAATTGATGTATTTGTTCTTTCACTTTCATTGGTAAAAAAGTAGAATCTTCTCTCGAAAACTTTAAGTAAATGGTAGGATATACTTTATGAAAATAAACTAGCTTTATAAATTCCTGCCAATTTATGATGGCATGAAACGCTTCTAATAGATTGCTTACATCATTACGATCATTTAATAGCTTCAGTAAAAATTGAAGTTCCTTCGAACAATTATCTAGATTAATCTCTTGATATTTTATCAAAACTTCCACCTCTATTTTTTCGTCCACCAGCAAACTTATTGACAACAGTAAAGTTCTGTTTAGCGTCAGCACCCGTTACATATAAAGAACCACTACGCACCCAAGCATGTGCATGCATTATTCCTTTTGTATCTCGAGCAATCCCTAAGTATAAAGTCGTTTCAATGTTTCTTCTGTTTAACATGCGAGTAGCAGCAATTGCTTGAACCAGACAGGCACTTTCCCATAATGTATATCTACTCATGGTTTGAACAGCAAAGGATACATCCTTAATCACTTTTTCATCTTGACTAATTATTACCGGCGGCGTCTCCAAAGATTCTTCCCCCAAAGTAGGAGCAACTTTTTTAAATGGCAAAAGCTTTAAGTACCTCCCCCTTGCCAAGAAAAAAAATGCCTCTATTAGTAGGCATTTTTGTTTGAAATCTAGTGTTATCCATTTTTTTATTATGCGGATCACTCTATACATCCTTTCAAATTCACCAATTCCAATAACTCATCTTCTAACAATTCCTTTATAAAGAGTTCCACCTGTTCTTCACAGTCTTCTTTTGAAACGTCATATTTATCCATTAACATGGAAATAATTTGTTGTTTACTAATCGGATATTGGCAATATTCCCAAATAATCATCCCAATTTCTCCGAGTTTATAATAGATATTCCGTTTATCATTCCAAACATATTGTTGATTTCCTACTTCTTTTAATACACTTTCTTTATTTCCTTGATAAGTCATTATTCCACTAATTTCCTGCTTAATTACCATCATTATCCCTCCCTAGCCAATTGCTTTCTTCTTAGCCCAGTGAACATCCGTTATGGAAAATGATTTAACATTCTCGTTCATTAAAGAATGCTTTTGAATTCGATTGTATTTTTTAGCAAGCTTGTCATCAATGAATTGTTTAAAATCCTCTCTAAATCTATCTGGTGAAAATTTCAATGCATGATTTCTACAATTAGAAGGATTAAAGGAAATTTGTTCAAATTCCTCAACTGCCTTTTTAATAGATTGGGCTGTTTGTTCATAAAAGAAATAGCCAGTTGGGTTTTCTGATTCCATATATCCCTTCACTGTTTCAAGCGAACCGCCTTTCCCATATGCAATGACTGGTGTACCGCATGCTTGCGCTTCTAAAGGGGTAATACCAAAGTCCTCCTCTGCTGCAAAGATAAATCCTTTTGCTCTTTGCATATGATCTTTTAATTCTTCAAATGATTGATATCCCATCATGCTAACATTTGGACCTGCTTTCGATTTATTTTTTTTAAAATCAGGCCCATCTCCAATCACAATCAATTTTTTATCTGGCATGAGCGAAAATGCCTCTACAATTGTATCTATTTTTTTATAGGGAACCATTCGGGAAGCCGTTAAGTAGAAGTCCTCTTTTTCTGGATGAAAACTAAAGGCTGATACATCTACTGGTGGATATACCGTTTGGGATTTTCTTTTATAAACCTTCCAAATTCTTCTTCCAATAAAATCAGAATTAGACATAAAAAAATCTACACCATTCGCTGTCCGATAATCCCAATTGCGAATCTTGTGTAGAAGAAATCTTGTTATATATCCCTTTAATCCTTTATCCATTCCTGATTCTTTTAAATATTGATGTTGAAGATCCCATGCATAGCGAATCGGCGAATGAACATAGGAAATGTGAAGCTGATCAGGTCCGGTTATTACCCCTTTTGCCACAGCATAAGAGCTGGAGATAATTAGGTCATATTTCGATAGATCAAGTTGTTCAATTGCTAATGGCATAAAAGGTAGATATGCACGGTATTTGCTTTTGGAGAAAGGAAGCTTTTGAATAAAAGTGGTGTTCACTTTCTTATTTTGAATAAAATGCCGATCCTTTTCTTCTAAGTAATCGACCGTACTGTATAGATCTGCATCTGGATAAATCTTTAGTATCTCTTCCAGTACTTTTTCCGCCCCATTATAAACTACCAACCAATCGTGGATAATTGCCGTTTTCAAGAGAATACCTCCTTTTTATTATGCCTTTCTTTTCATTTTCAGCCATTGTTCTGAAGTTACCTTATTAACCATAACCCTTTCTTTACTCCAAGCATTTATTTTACTATCAATAAAAGCTTTAAATTCTTTGCGAAAACGTTCATTAGAAAAAAACAGGGAATGATTTCGACAATCGATCGAATCAATATGGATATGCTCAAACTTTTGGACAGCAGCAGCAATCGCTTCAGCATTTTGTTCATAGAAAAAGACACCTGTTGGATTTATGGATTCATTGTATCCTCTCACCGTCTCTCGAGACCCACCCTTTCCAAAAGCAATAACAGGTGTACCACATGCCTGTGCTTCTAACGGAACAATTCCAAAATCCTCTTCTGCCGCAAAAATAAAGCCTCTCGCCCTCTGCATATGATCCTTTAATACTTCAAAAGGCTGGTACCCCATCAAAATAACATTGGGTCCAGCCTTTGCTTTAATTTTCTTATAGTCCGGTCCATCTCCAATGACAACCAGTTTTTTGTCTGGCATTAAAGCAAAAGCCTCCACGATGGTATCTATCTTTTTATACGGTACCATTCGTGAGGCTGTTAAATAAAAGTCTTCTTTTTCTTCCCTTAATGTAAAAGCAGATACATCTACGGGAGGATAAACTGTCTTTGCTTCCCGCCGGTAGGTCTTCCAAATTCTCCGTCCGATAAAATCAGATACACACATAAAAAAATCCACACCATTTGCTGTTCGATAATCCCAGTTACGAACATAGTGTAGAATGTACCTTGTTATCCAACTTTTTAAGCCTTTATCAAGTCCAGATTCATTTAAGTATTGATGCTGCAAATCCCAAGCATAACGTATTGGTGAGTAGACATAAGAAATATGCAATTGATCCGGTCCAGTAATCACTCCCTTGGCAATAGCATGCGAACTAGAGATGATTAAATCATATTTTGATAGATCCAGTTGCTCGATTGCTAAAGGCATGAGTGGTAGATAGTTACGATACTTCTTCTTTGAGAAAGGAAGCTTTTGTATGAACGTTGTTTTGACCTCTTTATTTTGAATAAAATGCCTATCTTTTGCTTCTAGATGTTCGACTGTGCTGTAAAGGTCTGCATCGGGGTAGAGTTTGAGTAGTTCTTCTAGTACTTTTTCTGCACCGTTGTAGACTACTAGCCAGTCGTGGATGATGGCTGTTTTCATGAATTGCCTCCTTTACACTTCTTAATTGTATTGCTATCAACTTGCTCTTTTCGGAACAAAACGTTTCATAGGTATTATAATCATATTTTTTTCGCTTTTATTTAAAAAGAAGAAATACATAATTACTGCATAAAAAACACTTATTACCATAGAAAATATTAATATGTCTACAATAGAAGTAACGATGACAAATGATTTTAGTACAAATCCTACTATACCAATTATTATCATAGGGACAAAGAGTATTCCCACTTCTTTATAATAACGTTTCATCTCTATGCCTATTTTGGAATAATAAAAATTCATGACAATTGTATTAATCATTTTCCCAATGACTGTTCCAATTGCAACACCAATAATTCCATACATCTTTGCTAGCGGAATACTTATTATTAAATTGAATACAGCAACAACTAAATAGAGTTTTGATTGAAAAGAATGTAGATTCTTTGCTTGTAAAATGGAAGTTGCTAACACTTGAACAACTGGTATAAATCGAGAAGAGATAACTAGTAATATAATCCAATATGCCATTGAATAGTTTTGACCAGCCCATATTAAAATAAATTCATGACCTACTAATGCAAAGCCAGTTAACACTAAAGCGGCTAAAATAAACTGTATTCTCGATATCTTAATAAACAAATTTGTTATTTCATGATTACTCTCATTGTGTGAAACCATGCGTACCATTTTGGGTAAGAAAAAACCACTTAGCACCATTGTCAGCTTGGAATAAATAGTATTTATTACTTCAGCCACATTATAAATAGCAACTGCTGCAGCGCTCACTAAAGCGCCTAAAATAAACATATCTGTCCTTGTATAAATAAAATCAGCTAAGCTTGCTATAAATACCCATATGGAATATGCAGTGATTTCTTTTAAAAGTCGGAAATCAAAGGTATACAACTTTATTTTCATCTTTAAAACAGCAAAACAATAATATATATCCACTAAAGAAAGAAGAAAATTTACTATTGTTATTACCACTAGCACCATAACGGACGAGTATCCTAATAGTAAAATAGATAAAGTCACTAGCGGATTCGTAATAAAACGTAAAATATTTAATAGGTTACTATAAATAAACTTTTCATGGGCGGTTATTATTCCACCAAATAGTTTTAATGGAAAAGATATGCCTAAATTAATAGAAACAATTTGAAGCATCAATTGAAATCTTGCTAATTCCTCTCCATTCAGACCATTAGAAAAAATGATATCCGCACCAGCAGCAATGACCATCCCACATATAAATACAACCATACCAATAAAGGAATAAAGGATTAAAAACATGGCATTGATATTATGATATTCCTTCAGTTGATTTTTTTCCCGATAGCTTGCTACATACTTTACTATGGCATTAGAAAAACCAAAATCAAAAAGGATTAGCATATTCATTACTGACAGCGCTAAAGAATACAATCCATATTCAGATTGACCAAATAATCTCAAGGTTATCGGTGTAATCAACAAACCTGTTATTAAACTAATAAACGTATTTGTATAGGATAAAACTACACCTACTTTAATCTGTTTATTCAAGGACTTGCCCTCATTTCTACGTAAAATACACTAAAAACAGCTAAATTGTGTTATTAAAAATTAACTAGACATACTTTTCATAATAGGGCTTCCATCTCGTTTATTCTCATTAATACACTCGACTATCTGATTATAATAAGTCATCGAAAATGAATTATCATACTTACATTCCTTGTCACTTAGTTCTAGTAATTCATTTATATATACAAAAACATCTTCCTTGTTTTCAACAAACTTAATGTAAGGAAGATGTTTTATCCAATTATAGGTGTATTTTACCTTGTGGTTATAATTACTGAATACAATACAAGGTGTCGAAGTAATAGCAGCAAATACCATACCGTGTAATCTATCTGTTATTACTAATTTTGATTTTCTAAATATGCTCCATTTTTTCGAGAGTTCTTTATTTCGTTTAGACTTATTAATCGAGTAGTTAACTATAGTATCCGTTACTCTAATCACTTTGTAAGAAGCAGAAACTTCATTTATCAGTTGATGCTTAAATTCTTCATCTAAAATCCCCTCCACATCATTTCTGAAGCAGAAGGTTATTCCCGACCTTTTCTCAATGGGATTCATTTTATTCAAATATATAACAATATCCGGTGTTAAAATGACTTTATTATTCTCAAATGAATTCTTCATATCCTTATAAGATTTCTCTTCTCTAGCTATTAATGTTAAATCCTTATGATTTGCATATATCCTCTTTGTTCTTTCTAATTCCCTTAAACCTTTTTCTGTATTACCGAAATAAATTGTTTGAGGAAAAACCAGAATTTTATTATTTGGAAAATTAGTGATAATTTCTCTTCGTAGTTCTTCTTCATCAAAATATTCGATTCCTAAGTTCCCTCCTCCATGTAGGGTGATAATATCATTTTTGGTAATAGATTCTTTTATTATCTCTAATGAATATTTCACTTCATGAAACTGTAATTCGAAAATATCATACGCTTTAAAATGATCCCTTAAAAATTCTATTTCAGCACACGCAATTGCCTGATCTCCTAAATTTCCATGTTCAGGAGTACCAAATAAAAATATCTTAGGTTTAACACTATTACTAATTTTCTTCTTGAAGAAACTTGCTTTTATAGGTGCAAGTAAATTCATTTGCATTCTGAAAAACCTTCTTCTTTGGTAATAGATATAATTGTTTATCCTGCTAATAATCATAGTTTAGCTCCTGTTCTATTATAGTTTCACCATTTATTTAAGTGCATAATTGATATTATGCTATCGATTTTTCTGAATTGTAGCCTTGCTTTTTAACTTTAGAAAATCTGTACAGTGATTTTATAAGATAACTAGGGCTAATCTTTATTAAAATATATAATATATTTTGCTTAAGGTTTCTATTATTTCTGTCAAATAATTTGGTATTTCGTTTATAGAAATTTATCAAATTATCTAATATCTGTTCTTTATCATTTATATTAGAATTTAATACACGTACAATTGATGCCTTTATAGTAATCTCCAAAATATTTGCCGCTCTTCTCTTTAACTCTTTTAGCCCTTTCTTATCATAAAAATATACTTGTTCAACATATGCTTCTAATACATCTAAATGTTTAACATTAAATCTTCCCATAATACTACTTGCCCTTTGCGTATAGAAGTATAACTGTTTATTCGTAGAAACCATCATTTTTGCTCTATATAAAATTTTATACGTTGTAAAAACATCTTCATGTAATTTACCTTTTGGAAAATAGATATCTCTTAACAACTCTCTTTTGTACAATTTATTCCAAACATTCCATATCACTGTAATTTCTTCGTTTCCATATAAACTGTTCAATATATCTAAATTATGTAATGATATATTTTCATCATTTTTATCTTCTAATATATCATTCTTATAGGATAGATTACCGTTTTCAGTGATTTTTTTATAAGAACATTGTGCGGCGTCTGCATTACTATTCCTTATCAAATCAATTAATATTTTGTAAAAGTCTTTATCAATATAATCATCTGAATCAATAAAACTAATATATTCTCCACTTGCAATCTTTAAACCCTCGTTTCGTGCATCAGAAAGTCCTCCATTTTTTTTATGAATAACTTGTATTCTATTATCTATTCTTGAATACGCATCACATATATTTCCACAATTGTCTGGAGAACCGTCATTAATTAAAATGATTTCTAAATTTGAGTAGGATTGATTAATAATACTTTCAATACATTTAGATAAGTATTTTTCTACTTTATATATAGGAACTATTACACTAACTTTTCCATTCATCTTTATCACCTTAATTCTTTATTTTTCAGCGATGCTTGAAGATCTATTATTCAGTATTATATAGTTAATCGCATATTTATATGTTATTAATGCTCTCTTAAATCCACTTATTTTATTTTCCTTTATCTCAAATGCTAGTGTATGAAATAAAGAGTAAAACAAATAAATACCTGATTTCAATTTTTTATTTTCTACGTAATAATATTTTTTATAAGTTACATATATTCTAGAAGCTTCTTTAAAAGACCTATAAAATTCTCTATTTACACTAGAGGGATAGTGATCATTAATTGCCTCTTCACACAGAATAATTTTATATCCTAGTGATTTGGCTCTAGTCGCAATATCAACTTCATCATATCCATAGACAAGTTGCTCATCAAATTTAAGAAATTCAAACAAAGAAGCTGGAAATAGTGTACTATTAATCACTATAGTCTTTAACTCTTCTTTCCCATTATACGGAATTGCTTGATGTCCTAAAAAATTCACATTATTAGGTAATACAAGGGTTCCCTTATTCCTTTCAATTCCTGTAATAATAATATTTGACGCATTTAGATAACTTAATAATACTTTATTTACAATTTTGAGAAAGTCTTTAGACATCTTCACATCATCATCCATAAATAATACTCTCGATCCAGTGACTATTTTTAATGCATTATTACGATTAAAACAAAGTCCTTTTCTAGGTCCTTTTACATATTTCACCTCTGAAAATTCTTTTTCAATCATCTTTTTTGTTTCATCATTTGTACTATCGTCAGAAACTATAACCTCAAAATTTCTATATGTAGATTGAAAAATAGAATAAATTGCATTTTTTAAATCAATCGGTCTATTTCTTGTACAGATACATATGGATACTTTCTCCATCTATTCACCTCCATTCATTTTTTAGAAACTATCCCTATACACTCCTCAACCTTTGAAACAGTTTTTTTCAGACTGAATTTTTCAAGAAATCTTTTATTTCCCCCGCTTGCAATAGATTTATACAGATGTTCATCTTCAATCAAGCCATTAAGTTTAGAGACTAGATTTCTAACATTTCCAGGTTCATACAGGATTCCAGATATTCCATCTTCAATGATTTCAAGTGGTCCTCCTATTTTCGCAGCAATGACTGGTATTTTGGAAGCCATCCCTTCAATAATCACCCTGCCAAACGGCTCTTCCCTAACAGACGCATGTACTAAAATATCGATATCTTTCAGTAATTCCAACACATTTTCCCTATGACCTAGAAACTCAATATAATCACAATCCTTCGCTAAATCTAATAAGTGATTCTTGAACTGAAGTTCTTCTTCTTTCTCAAACAATACATCTCCAATTAACAAAAATTTAATTTCAGGATACTTTGGATGCAAAAGCTTTGCTGCTTTAATGAACACATCCTGCCCTTTCCACCTAGCAATCTGGCCAATAATAGCTACTTTAAATTCCTTCACTTCTAGTAACCTCCTCTAGTGGAAGAATCCCGTTATAGACAATTTTTATTTTCTCTGATTTTCCAAATTGGCTAGATACAATCTTTGAAATACATATTATTTCATCCGTAAACTTTGACAGAGCAACAAACAGTCTCTTATTTACTCCACCGTCAATAATATCCCTTACATGCCAGATTACCTTTTTAAACGCCAGCTTCCCAACAACTAGACCAATAAAATGGGCTTTCATTGAGTTAGAATAGACAATCTTTGCCTCGCTCTTATACATGAAAGAAAAAAGCTTAACCATCGGGGCAAATAAAGAGAAGATAGACAAGAACCTTACTATACTTTTTTCATCTCTGTTATACTTCAACACTTTATCGGAAAATGGAATGACAACAACCTCAACACCAGATATTTCCCTGACCCACTCCACAAGAGGACCGTTCTCAAAGCATACTAATGTGGGTTGAAATCTTTCTTTGTTGATATAGGTTAATATATCAATTAAACTTCTTTCTCCGCCTCCAATTATGGCGGTGTGTACTAGGAACATTACTTTAATTTTTCCAGCTGGCTTCACTAGCTCCCCTCCTTCTATTTTTTATGCATAAAAAAAAGCAGTTCTCGACTACTTCATGGTTAACAATCTATAAATTTGCTAGTTTAGGATAGGTGGAAGAATAGGTGCTGATTTCCTTCCTTATTCTTTGCATATCTGCATTCACCATCATTTTTATCATTTGTTCCAGCTCTGTCTTCGCTCTCCAATTTAACTGTCTTTTTGCTTTCGATGAGTCTCCTAAAAGCACGTCTACTTCTGCCGGCCGATAGTATTGGGCATCTATTATGACGTAATCTTGATAATCTAAATCAAGATAGCTAAAGGCGATTTCACAAAGTCTGCGAACAGTGGTTGTTTTGCCCGAGGATATAACGTAATCATCTCCTGCTTCTTGTTGAAGCATTAGCCACATTGCTTCAACATAATCTGCTGCATAGCCCCAGTCTCTTTTTGCCTCTATATTGCCCAGCCTCAATTCCTTTTGCATCCCTAATTTTATTCTTGCAACGGCATCTGTGATTTTTCTGCTAACGAATTCTATTCCCCTTAAAGGCGACTCATGATTGAATAAAATACCACAAGAAGTGTGCATTTTATAGCTTTCTCGATAATTAATTGTCATCCAATGTGCATATAATTTAGCCGCACCATAAGGACTTCTTGGATGAAATGGCGTTTTTTCCGTTTGAATCTGTTCCTGTACTAATCCAAACATTTCACTTGTTGATGCTTGATAGAATTTTATCTCTGAATTCGTTAACTTTATGGCCTCCAAAATATTGACTGTTCCTAAGCCTGTGATATTTCCTGTTAAAACTGGCTGTTCCCACGAGGTCCCAACAAAGCTTTGTGCTGCTAAATTATATACTTCCTTAGGTTTAGCTACCTGTAATGCTCTTATTAAAGATGAGAGGTCTGTCATATCTCCGTCAATTAGTTCTACTTCTTCTTTAACTTGTAGATATTCTAGTCTCCATAATGTATCTGTACTTCTTCTAGCTAGTAAGCCAAACACTTTATACCCTTTATTTAATAACAATTGTGCTAAATAAGCTCCATCTTGACCTGTTATACCAGTAATCAGTGCAGATTTCATCAATCTCGCCATCCTTCCCTTTATGCTTCTAAGGTGTCTAAGAGCTTTACTCTACTCGACCATAAACAATTGCTATTAACCCATTCATATCCATTTATACCTATTTCTTTTATTAGTTGCTTATCTTGCTGCAATACCTGAATAGTCTTTATGACCTCTTGAATATCTGTGGAGTTTACTAGGTAACCAGTTGTTCCATTCACTACCGCATCTGGCACTCCCCCATTGTTCCCTCCTATGACCGGTAATTTATGCATGCCTGCTTCTAAAAAAACGATGCCATATCCTTCAACATCCCCTTGCTCTTTCAGTTCTCTGTTCAACATAATAAACAGATCAGCAGCCTCATACAGTGCTTCCAATTCGTTCTGGTCTATATCTCCTGTAAAGACCACAAATTTATCTAATTGTAATCTCTTTGTCTGTGCTTCTAGTTTTTCCCGCTCTGGCCCCTTACCACAAATAATATATTTAATATTCGGATTATCTTTAACAAGCTCCTTTAAAGCTTCCAAGACTTTATCATGTCCTTTGCGCTTCACAAGGCGTCCAACTGTTAACAAAACAAATTTATCCTGAAGTTGATACTTCGTTATTGCTGCTTCTTTATGTAACTTTTTAGATTCAACATTGGCATGGATCCCTGGATGAATGACAATTAATTTCCTTTCATCGATACCTGATTTCCTCAACATATTTTTCGTATAATTGCTATTACATATTATCTTTGTAGCATGCTTTAAAGTATAATTTAATAATTTATACTTTAATGGATTGGTCTTAGACTCAAGAAAATCCAAACCATGAATATATGGATAAAACTTTACCTTTAACCATTTCCTTGCATACGGACCAACCATTCCAATTGGCATTATATTGCCAAAATGAAGTTCCTCTATTTTATGCTTTCTTTTAATGGACCAAATTGAGAAAAACAAAACAAATAGCTGCAATATTTGTTTGACCATGGACACCTTGTTAGAGATTCCGATGCGATATGTCTGGTAAGGTTGTTTCTTATCAAATTCTTGATAGACATCCTCTCGTAATCTATTAGAAGTTAAAACAACTGTTTTCATAGGATCAAGATGAGAAACAAGTCCATATACATAGTTTTGGATTCCACCATTCTCAGGTGGGAAATCTACAGATATAAATAATCTTTTGGTCATTTAGAACACTACCTTTTTATAATAATTAGCTTCCTTATACGGCATTATTTCCGTAAGTATCTTTTGTCCCATTTGTTTATTGGAAAATAGACTAATCGCTCTTTCCCTACCCTTTAAACCCATACTATGAAAATCCTCTTTTTCGATTAAAGCTTCTATCTTGTTTGTTACCATGTCAGGAGAGTCTGAATTAACCAATAATCCTGTTTCCTTCTCCTTTACGATTTCAATTGAACCTGGGGATTTGATAGCAACAACGGGCTTCGCATGCAACATTGCCTCTACCATCACTATTCCAAAAGGTTCTCCCTTAGCTGTATGTACATATATATCCATTGCGTCATAAAAAGGTGCTACATTTAATTGATTGCCTGTCATGATAATATACTCACTCAATCCTTTTTCTATGATCAACTGATTTATCTTTCTTTCATATTCATTGTCGAGATTATATAGATTTCCCCCTACCATCAATAGCTTTACCTTTTTGTTTTGCTTAATCAATAACTCTAAAGTTTCTATTAAAATATCTTGTCTCTTCCAACCTTGTATCCTTCCAATATTACCTAGAACTATTGTCTCTTCATCGATCCCATACTTTTCTCTAATTGCCTCTCTACTTTTCACATCCGGTGCATGTTTTGCTATATCTGATCCTGGAAAAGTGCAGAAAACTGGTTTATCCGTTAGTTTTTCTTGTGCTAACTTCGCAATGGTGGAAGAACTGCCAATTTTCTTTGCCGGTAATTTTGGTGTGATTTTATCAAAAAAATTGGGCGGATTGGGAACTCCATGCTGCCACCAATAGGTTGGCTTTTTTGCAAAGTAATTAGGGAGTGCAGTAAATAGATGGGCTTTAGGCATCCAGTTTAATACGAAAGTGGGGTTTATTTTTTTTAATAATTGATTATATTTTGTCATCCAGATTACCACACCTACCCCATTTTTCATCCTAGGTATTTCTAAATAATGTGTCCTAATGTTCAAATTTTCTACAGCTTCCTTTAATTTCCCGTCTTTCATAAATAGTACTTCCAGCTCAATTTCCTCTTTAATGCTAAAGACTAGTTCATAAAGCATTGATTCTGCACCACCACCGAGTTCACCCACAGAAGAAATTATCAATAACTTCATAGCATTTCCCCCTTCAAATAATCGCTTCAAACGCATTAATTAATTGAGCTGCAACACCTTTATTCCCATATTTTTCAATAGTAAATGTTCGAATAGTATTATTATCGTTTTTATCCTCACTGGCTTTTATTATTTCATTTGTAAGCTGACTAATTTCTCCTTCTTGGAATATACTTTTCATTCCAAGCTTATCCATTACATTTGGAATCTCCCCACTCGAGCTACCAATAGAAGGGACACCACATGCTGCTGCTTCAATTAAAACTCTACCAAATTGTTCTCTCCAATTAGGCATCGTAATGGAGGGAAGTACATGAACATCCATGCAATTAAACCATTTTGGCATTTCCGAATGGATTGCACTACTTATAAATTTAACCCTTTCACTCACTCCCAATTCTATTGCTAGTTGTTTCATTTCTTCTAATAATGGTCCTCTTCCTACAATTAATAAGTACATATTATCCTTCCTTTTATAAACGGAGCTATATGCCTTAATCAATAGATCAACGCCCTTCTCCTTTACAATACGTCCAGCAAATCCTACTACAAAAGCATTAGAAGGAATGTTCACTTTCCTCCTTGCCTCTACTCTTAACTCTGGAGAAACGATAAAATATTCTTCATCTACACCCAATGGGACTTCACAGATCTTATTTTGGAACCCTTTTTCTCTTAATACAGTTGTTACATCTTCACTAATGCTAACGGCAAGAGAAGAATGTTTATATACATATTTCTCCATCCTTCGAAATAGGAATGGATAATTTTTTTTTATATTTTGTGCAGAATAAAAACCGATTGCTTTAGTGTAGGGCAAAGCACTTTTTAAAACTTGAAAACAACTAAGGGAATACGGCTCTTCTGCAACATATACAGCATCTGGATTATTATTTTCAAAGAATTGCTTAAATCTTTTTTTATAAAAGTGAAGCGGAATACTTTTATTGAAGTAAATAGGAACTTCCAGAATTCTCCCGCCAAATTGCGGCCATCTTTTCACTGATATTGGCCTATCAGCTAGGCCTGGTGCAATAAAATTACTGGGTACAATTAAGTCAACTTGATGTCCCATCTTTTCAATTTCAGCATATATTTGTTGATTTATATCTGTTACACAAGCATGACTAATAACTACTAAATGCATTATCTTCACCTCGATAAATACTATATTGTTTATGAATCCAACCCACTAAGAGCCATGTTATGATAGTGGCTGTATAGAACCCCCCATTTATCCATGCTCCAAATCCTCCAAGGAAAATTGCTAATGATATTATATATTCTAAATTTTTCTTCTTGTTTATGAGATAAATAGATTTATAAATAGTAGTAAAAACAACTGCTATATAGATAATGCCGCCTACTCCCATCGCTACGATCATATTAGATATGTCAATCTCAGTAGACATGGCTTCCGTTGTTGCTGATTTATCAGCCGCCTTTGTAACAGAAGCAATTCCATGTCCAACAGGATTAGTAAAAATAGATTTCATCCCATCAACAAACCGCTCAATATGCCCTAAACCGGTTTGATCCTCTGACAATGGGTCTACTAAACCTTCAATCATATGAGAAACAGCTGGTTCTGCGACTCCGAACCACGCAGGGTTTAAATTGGGTAAGCCCATCCAGATCATATAAAAAACTATAATACTTATGATTCCTGTAGTAATTTTTCTTATTAGTGTTTTCT
This sequence comes from Bacillus sp. 522_BSPC, assembly GCF_001076885.1. Classification (GTDB taxonomy): domain Bacteria; phylum Bacillota; class Bacilli; order Bacillales; family Cytobacillaceae; genus Niallia; species Niallia hominis. The sequence goes on along the minus strand of NZ_JVDT01000118.1, from coordinate 10,770 downwards.
TCGTTAAAATCAAGACCATAAAAATAGCGATTGCTATAAAAAAAATAATCGTTCTGGAACTAGCGAAGAAGATAGATAATAGGGTAATCAGCACTACAGGTAGATGTAATAATAGATTTTTTTTATATGTCAACTTTGTAAATCCAATCATAAAAGTAATCATTGTAAAAAAGACAAATTCCTGTGCACTCGGAAATGTTCCAATTGCTCTTACAGTATCCGCAGCCAGATACAATGCTGCATACCCTGTCAAATCCACCCACATTTGTTCAAATGGGAGAATCCCAAAGAATGTTTGATAGATGCCATAAAGTGCAATTATTGTACCAATTACTTCAACAATGTTTAAAATCACGCCGATATCCTTTTGCTTAAGTTTGTAGAATGCGATGAAATACCATAGCCAGGGAACGATTATATACATCGCTGCTACAAAACCTGATATAGGACTACCTGAGTAGGGATTGAACATTTGTACACATCCGAAAATAAAAAGAGTAACCATTAATTTGTCTGGTTTCTCTTCTCCTAGGTTATGGTGATTTTTCAATTCCCAAAATAAAGAGATAGCAAGGATTACAGTTATGCTTGGTGCAAGTATTAGTAAGGGATCGAATGAACTCCAACTTGCAATAGGAATTAACGCTCTTCTTATTAAGCCCATGAAAGCCAAATAGATAATTAAAAAGATAATAATTCGTTCCCTAATGACTGCTACCATTGCTAGTGTAAATATAAATAAACTGGCAAATATAAGTACTCTTACATTTCCAGTACTTATTGAAAGTCTGCCAACAACAAAAAGAGCAAGGAGAAGGACTCCTAACTCTATTAATCTTCTTCTATATAGAAAAGTAGCCACTATTCAAACCTCACTTTTAGGACACATCTATTAAACTCTCATATTGCTTTTGAAATAACTTATGGGTTTCATCCCAAGTAATATTTAACGCTCGAAGTCTAACTTGAAATGACATCTTCTCTCTTAGTTCTGGATTTAATGCTAATTTCTCCATTGCTTCTAAAACGGATTCTTTATTTCTATCTACGGTATAGCCTGTAATATTATCTTCGGCAATTACATTAGCAATACCAACAGAAGTCATAATAACTGGCAAGCCACATGCACCTGCTTCCAATGATGCAATACTAAACGTTTCATATAAGCTAGGGAGAACATAAATATCAGACAATCTATATAGATCGGATGGATTCTCTTTGAAGCCATGAAAAATAACATGATCTGTAACGTTCTTAGGAAAACCTTTCAATATTGCTTGTTTGTCCCCTTTTCCTACTACTAAAACTTTTGCTTTAAGTTCTGTATTTCTCCATAATAATTGTTGAAAAGCCTCTAATAGAATTCTTAATCCCTTTCTAGCCCAATCTCCGCCAACAAATACAAATACTAAAGCATCTTCAGGAATTCCCAAATTATTCTTGTAATGCATTTTTTCTTCAACGGTCGCAGGTGTAAAAGTTGAAACATCAACCCCATTATAAATAATACTTATAGCATTCTCTTTATAATAAAAATGCTCCAAAACTTCTTTTTTCACATGCTCAGAAACAACTACTAGATGTGGAATATGGTTAGGCCGATAGCATATACCTTCCATCCATAGAGCAAAATTCCCTTGTAACCATGAATTTATTTTATGGGCAAATGACTTTGTATGTTTTAATCGATCATTTAGTCCAAGACTTCTGTATGCTCGATGACAAAAATGGATAGTAGACATATCAACACGGTTAAAGACAATGGCACCAGTAGTATGAACAAAATCAAACTTTTTAAAAAACAAAACAAGACTTGCCATAATTGCAAAAAATACGCTTTTAAGAAAGACAGGTCTCTGTGGAACTGAAATTTTTATAAATTTAACATCGAGGAAAGACCCACTTAATTCAGATGCGATAACAGTAATTTCATAATCCTTACTTAGTCGCTTAATCATTTCCGAAAGATGTATTTCCATTCCGCCTCTATTATTTATATTATGGGCTACAATCGCTAGTTTCCTTTTCATCTAGCTTAACTCCTTACTAGTGTCTTTAGTTTTTTTTGAAATCTTAATCGTGTGTGAATATTTACGGAGAATTTTTGAAAGATAGGTTTTGGGTTTTTATTCAAAAACCGAATAAGTTGTAATAGGCCCGGTTTGTCTGAAGTACCAATCAATATAGACCATATTATATAGAACTTTTTTTGAAAGGGATTTGACATATATTCTGACAAAATTAAAGTTTCATTAAATATTCCTTGTAAATAAGCTTCCTTATTAAAAGCACCCCTTTGATCAAGATCAAAACGCGGAGCTGGATAGTGATTGACTCCTACATCCGGATCATAAACCAGCCTCCATCCCCGCTTTCTAACACTTAAACTAAATGCCATATCATTATGTACTTGGGCTCCCTGTCCTAACAATCTTTCATCAAAAAGTAGTCCTTCTATCGCTTTTCGCCTATAGCTCATATTTGCTCCTTTTAATACATCTACATCCCGGGCCTCTCCATATCCTAGATGGTGATTGCCAATTACACGACCAAACCATTGTACTTTTCCAACTGGATCTTTCTTCCCCTCATCTTTATGGTTGCCTTGAATTACCCAGTCGCGGCCGCCAACTCCGCCAATTTGTTCGGAGCTTTTAAATATTTCAACTATCTTCTTAAGCCAGTGAATATGCGGTACTGTATCATCATCCAATATGCAAATAAACTCTCCTGATGACTTCTGTAATCCTGTGTTTAAAGCGGCTACTTGGCCTGGTTTATTTACTATTGCTGTTGTAATATGGGTAGTAGATTGATATTCTTCAAGAAAATTTCTTGTTTTATCATCTATATCTCGAACAACAACTATTACTTCATCAGGTACTTGAAACTGTCGACTCAAACCTTCTAAACATCTTTTCAAATCATCTGTCCGTTTATAGGTCGGTATAATTACCGATGTTTCCATTTCTTCGCCTCCTCGAATCAATACGCGTCCTTTGATCCAAAAAGGACAAAAAATGTCTTTACTATCAATTTAAAATCAATTAGTAGGTTTCTTTCTCTTATATATTTAAGATCTAATTCTACCCATTCATTAAAGCTAATATTGCTTCTCCCGCCAACCTGCCAATAGCAGGTGATTCCTGGAACTATCTTTAGCCTCTGTCTTTCATACGGAGTATAAGCTGCTACCTCTTGTGGAAGTGATGGCCTTGGACCAACTAAACTCATTTCTCCTTTTAAAACATTAATTAATTGAGGAAGTTCATCAATACTAGTTTTGCGGATAAATTTTCCGATTCTTGTCACTCTCGGATCTTCCTTGATCTTGAATACAGGACCTGTTGCCTCATTTTTATCCATTAAAGAGGCTTTAAGCTCTTCTGCGTTGGATACCATAGAGCGGAACTTATACATTTGAAAGGCTTTTCCATCCTTTCCGATTCTCGTCTGTTTAAAAAAGACAGCTCCACGTCTGTCCTCAAGCTTTATTAACAATCCAATAAGGAAAAATAAGATCGAAAGCAAAATTAGCCCCATTAAAGAACATAGTATGTCGAGGACTCGCTTTAAAATAAGATAGGTTTTTTGTTCATTTATCAGTACTTCTTCTGTCCTTGCATTTAATTCTCTTGCTATCGTTTTTTCTCCTACCGACAACTACCTTCACCAGCCTTCTTCTGAGCTACTAAAATAGTCAAATCTGGTTGCGACAATTATAAAGTTTCTCTTACTTTTTCATTAATACTCGGTCTTCCTACAGAGTGATATTCGATGTCACTTTCCTTCATTAACTCTAACGAGAAGCAATTTCTACCATCAATGACTATCGGATTATTCATCTTGTTAAATAAGCTGAGATCCATTAGTTTGATGTCATCCCATTCCGTTAAGATAAGGACTGCATCAGATGATTTGATGGCTTCACTCGTGGAAGATGTATAGTTTACTTGAGGAGGTAGAAACCGTTTGGCATTTTCGATTGCAATGGGATCATATGCGTAAACTTTTGCTCCATTATCTACAAGATCTTTAACTATTAGTATAGAAGGTGCCTCTCGCATATCGTCGGTGTTCGGCTTAAAGGCTAAGCCCAATACGCCAATTCTTTTTCCGCTTAAATTCGGATAAATTTGTTTCAATTTATTCAAAATTAATCCCTGTTGCTTCTTATTAACATTCACTACACCCTTTAACAATTCAAAATCGTAGTGAACATTACCGGCAATTTGAATTAGTGCCTTTGTATCTTTTGGAAAGCACGAACCACCATAGCCAATGCCTGCTTTTAGGAATTGAGGTCCTATCCTTGTATCTAATCCCATTCCTACGGCTACCTCTTCTATATTTGCCTGTACTCTTTCGCAAATATTAGATATTTCATTGATAAAGCTAATTTTTGTTGCGAGAAACGCATTGGAGGCATACTTTATCATCTCTGCACTTTCAATAGATGTTTTATAAACTGGGATTCCAAAGGGTTCATTCACTTTCTCCATCATCCTAGCTGTTTCTTCCTTATCTGTTCCTATGACAATTCGATCACCATGAAAGGAATCATAAATTGCCGTTCCCTCTTTTAAAAACTCAGGATTAGATACCATTTCCACTTGCACATCATGCACTAGATTCTGCAAGATTATTTCTTTCACCCTTCTATTTGTTCCAACTGGTACCGTACTTTTGATTACTACAATAGTATCCCTAACTATATTCTCTGCGATTGAATATGCAACTTCCTCAATAAAGGTTAAGTCAGCAGAACCATCCTCCCTTTCTGGAGTACCTACTGCAATATAGATAAGATCTGCTTTTATGAAAGCATCATACTGGCTAGTCGTAAAAAACAAGCGATTACTTTCCATATTTTCTATCATTAATTCACTTAGTCCCGGTTCGTAAATAGGAGAGATACCCAACTTCATTTTCTCTATTTTTTCCTTATCAATATCTAAACAAGTTACTGAATGGCCAATGGCTGATAGACTTACACCTGTAACAATTCCTACATATCCTGTACCAACAACCGTTATATTCAATTGAATAACCTCCTTTTTTGCTTCTAGAATGTTCATCCAGCTGCTTTGTACTATATCTAAACCCGATTATGTACTTTATGGGAGCTTTATCTACCAATTGTTACACTTTTTCCTTCAATACCTATATAACCTATTTCTTCTCTTGCTTTTCTCTTTCCTAAAAGCAAAAGCGAAGAAAAATATAACTCTCTTTTTTCTTCGCTAAGCATTTAATTGGAGGCATTTAACCTCTCCTCACATCACACTTTCGCAGACTAGCGCTAAGGTTGAATGTTCCATTCTACCCACAGCATGACCGAGTGCCTCTATTGATATTGGTTAAGAGACATCACCAAAAAATTCATTTAAAAGAACTATTTTATTCTTAATTAAGAACAAATGATCAAAAATATATATTCATTTTTTCCTACTAAGTAATTTTCTTTCTCCATAACACTATCTACCAGCATTCAATTTTTATATTCTGTGATTGTTTTCGCATTTTTCTGAAAATATTCCGTGTATTCTCTACCATAATATTTATTTATTAAGTTATAAGCTTTATCTAGAAGTAGCCCTTGTTCACTTTGTGCATTGCTTCCAACAAAATGTGCCATATTTCTTTTTATTAACTCGGTTGCTAATCTTTTTGCCCTCCAACCATTCTTTCCTACGATACTGGCTGCTGAAAGTTGGATTAATATCCCTTTCTTTGCTAAACTATATAATTCCTCTGGATTAGTGAGGAAGAAAGGATATGTTTCTGGGCTTGATAGAATAATCCGGTTACCGTTAATTTGATAGTTAAAGAGTGTTTCGGTTAGATGCAGAGGCATTTCATAGGATGACAGATAAATAAATAGATTTCTATTTTCCATATGATTGGAATTTCGATTTCTTTTATTCCTATATGTATGATCAATAGTGACAAGAGGTTCAACAATCATTTGCAGGTTTATCTCTTCTTTTTTCATCCTTTCTTTTAGAACATTAATCTTTCTTTCAAGCGATTTATCTTCATTTTCAGTAACGGATGAGGTTGCAATAATTGTCTGAACCCCTTGTTCAAAAGCCTTCTTTGCAATATTTAAGTTCTTTTCTAGATAATTTTCTTCATTATGAATATGAGAGAAAATAAAACAGTTTACATCAATCAAGTGAATACATCCTTTCCCTTAAACCAAAAAGGACCAATCGTTCTTTTTAAAGAACGATATAATAATGGTTATTATAGCAAGATATTTAATCGTTGAAAATATATTTTTTATTAAAACTTTATTTTTGGTTAAAAGGGAACTTTTTTCTAAACTAGAGTATGGTACATTCCTTTTAATTTATCTTGACTTTTTTCCTCTGCCTTTTATTTATTCTCTCATCATTTAATACGGCTCCTAAAAAATATGCCTTGGAGTTAGATAACATATCCCTCGCAAATTCCACTGTTTCTACATTATTTTTACTGCTTCTTACGACCATTAATACCCCATCGCATATATTAGAAAGCAATAACGAATCTGCAACGGTTACTAGAGCAGGTGTATCAAGAATAATCATATCGTACTGCTGGGATAGGTTATCTACTAATCTTTCCATCATGGAAGAGCCTAGGAGCTCAGATGGATTAGGCGGTATAGGTCCACTAGTTAGCAATTCAAGATGATCTATCGGTGTTTCTATGACACAGTCTTCCATTTCAAGCTTATCAACAAGTATCGTGCTTAATCCTACATCATTGTTTTCTTCAAATGAAGCATGTAATGTGGGGTTACGTAAATTAGAATCTACGAGTAGCACTTTTTTTCCCACCTCTGCAAAAGCAATCGCTAAGTTTGCCGCAAAAGTTGATTTTCCTTCTGCTTCTTCTCCCGATACAATTGCTAAGGATTTAATTTCATTTTCATTAATAGATAACTGGATGCTTGCACGGATGGCATGATATTGTTCTCTAATAGGTGATTTCGGTTTCAGATGTGATAAAAGATTACTGGGATTATCTAGTTTAGAATTCCGTTTTGGTAGTGGTGACATTTAATGATCTCCTTTCCGCTTTTAGTGATTGCATAAGAGAGTGTGGTATTCTGTCTCTTTCATAAATGGTGGATAATGTTCCTACTACTTTAATATTTAATTTCTCTAAATCCGCCTTCGATCTAACTGTCGTATCCAAAAATGCAAATAACAGCACAAGTCCTATTCCAATTATGGCTCCTAAAGCAACTGCAATTCCTACATTAACCATCATATTCGGGCTAATTGGATTTGAATTTTCTTTGGCTTCATTCATTATTTGCACGTTATTTACCTTCATTAAGGATGGTAATTTTTCTAAAAAGGTGTTAACTGTAGTGTTTGTAATTTCTGCAGCACGTTCTGGGTCTGTGTCAGTTGTAGTTACATTTAAAACTTGTGTGGAATCTTGTTTAGCTACTTGAATTTGGCTACTTAATTGTTCCCCTGTTATTGGCAATTGAAGTTTCTCCACTACATCATTCAAAATAACTGGATTTCTTATAATAACAATATATGTATCTATCAAATCCATATTTGATCTAACATCCAATTCACTAACATCGACTACCTTTTCGATATTTTTATTAACCAAAAGCTGAGAGCTACTTTGATAGAGTGGTGTTATTTTGTAATTAGTATATAAGCCACTTACAATTCCAGCTCCAATGGATACCATTAATATAAGCAATAATCTTTTTTTCAAAATAGCTAAAATCTCTTTAATCGATTTTATTCCTTCCAATTGTTTCCCTCCTAATTTATTGTACTCAATACAAGATTATATATGCACTTTTTGTTCTCTATAAAGAACTTATGTCCATTATACATCTTTTCTACTTATTTGTGATAGGAAATTTAGACGATTTTTTATTTTATTCTTTTTCTTTATTATTGATCTCTATTATTACGTATTATCCCGACAATATGTAAACGCTTCCTAGTTTCTTCTATATTATATATTGATTTTATGTTATTAAAATATTATTTTTTTCTGAAAGCAATGGTGATAAGGGATTTATTAACCAAAGAAGATGTAATTTTATAAATTTACTAAAGAACCCCTTTCACTAAAGTACATCCATTTTTATGCACTATGTTATAGAGACTACTGGTTGCAAAATTAAATATATGTTTCATTTCTTTTTATTTTTGACAAATATGTCAACATTACTAGTTCTTTCTTCCTGTATATACCATTTTTTATAATTACCAAAAAACAGTGCTTTTTTCTACCAGAATAATGCTAGATAAGTAGTGTTATACAGATATATTCTGCATAAGTATCTTGAAGGTATCCATATAAGTCTTACTGGCTATCCGGCGAAACATTACCGTGTTTATGCATAGGATTGGATGGGCGAAAAATGGAATGGAAGTTGGATTTGAAGGATGGGCTAAGCGATTAGTGGCCATTTAAATTATGCTTGTTTCAAAAGGTAGTGGCTCGTCTGTGAGTGAAACAAAGGCATTTAAAAAGGAAAAATCTGTTTTCTTAGATTCTGGACATGATGAATCTGACCCAGGTGCAATGGCTGTTGGCTATACAGAAGCTGGCTTGAATTTATCGGTTATCGGTTGCGAAGAAAGTGCAAAAGCTATTGAAAGACCGTGGCATATTGTCTATCTGTCTCATACTATCTTTCTTTAACTAGGCCGTTCAAAAAAAGCAGGATGAGCTTATCCAGACATCTTTGTGAGCATCCATCATAATTCAACTGGAGCTGGCTCGTTTACAGCGTCTGGAATCGAACCGTATTACTACAAATATAATCCAGCATACCCTTCTGTCATCAATAGCGATAAGCATAATGATCCAAACCGCGTGATGAAAAGCACATTGCTAGCGGATTTGATACAGAATGAAATGATTAGCGCAACAGATGCCACTAATCGTGGCATTGATGGTGAAACACTTGCTGTTTTACAAGAAACAGCAGTACCAGCTACTTTACTGGAGCTTGGATTTATTAATAATACGGCTGAGCGTAAAAAGCTTGTAACGAGCAGCTATCAGAATAAATTAGCAAAAGCAATTGCAGATGGCATCGAAGAGTATTTTGAAAGATTTTAACTTTAATCAAGGATTAGCAGGAATGCTGATCCTTTTTTCTATGGATAGGCTTGTCATATTACATTTTATTTACTCTTATAAGTGAGTTGCTTGGGTTTGCCCATTCCTATGCTATAATGTTTTTCGAGGTGATTTAGATGGATGATTTACAAGTATGGTCGCAATGGGAGCGATTTATCGCTGCTTTTGAGCGGTTTAACTGGATGGATATTGGGATTGCCTTGCTAATCTTTCTTGTTTTTTTAGGGTTTAGAAAGCTATTTACGACCTATATTTTCAAGTTAGTGTTAGGAATGGTAAAGAAATTACCAGTAGCTACGGTTTCCAAAGTATTATTAGCGTTTGAAAAACCACTTCGTTGGTTCTGGGTCATTATCGGAACTTACTTGGCTTTAACTTATTTGCCATTTCCGATTACTACTTTCTACTTTGTGCAACAGATATATAAGTCCTTTATTATCGGATTAATCGGCTGGGGAATCTTTCATTATTTTTCCGATCAATCGAATCCTTTTGAACGACTGGTGTCGCGAACAAAGCTAGATGCTGATAGCATGCTGATTCCTTTCTTAGGGAAGGTATTCCGAATGCTTGTCGTTATCTTTACTGCTGTTAGCATATTGGACATTTGGGATATTCAAATTGGTGCCTTCGTTGCTGGTCTCGGGGTTGCTGGTCTTGCCTTCTCCTTAGCAGCACAGGATACTGTTGCTAACTTCTTCGGCGGTGTTGTGATTATTACGGAAAAGCCATTTTCCAAGGGGGACTGGATTCAATCTCCTTCAGTGGAAGGTACAGTCGAGGATATCACATTCCGCAGTACGCAAATTCGCACATTTGCTGATTCGATTGTGACCGTTCCTAACTCAAAGCTGTCCAATGAAGCGATCACAAACTGGTCCAAAATGGCAAAGCGACAAATCAGCTATGAATTGGCGCTCTCCTATCGCACGCCAAATGAGAAATTACGGGTCGCTTTAAGAGAAATAGAAGAAATGCTTCATGCACACCAGGGTGTACATAAAGATGTCATCATGGTGCGATTCACGGAATTCCGTGATTACCATTTAGGAATCTTCATCTATTTCTTCTCGAAAACTACCGTTTGGTCAGAGTTTTTAGAAGTGAAGGAAGATACGAATTTACAAATATTAAATATTTTAGAGAAACACGGAATAGAAATCGCATTGCCTAGTCAGCAGATTTATTTGCCAGAGAAAGAGGAAGGGAAAAAGTTGATGGCTGGGGAGTGAGGATTGTAGGGGTAGAAGACAAGGCACGGGGTGCCTTGTCTTTGCTTGGTTTGTGGGTGGTTTGGATCATTTTTCTCCTCGTTTGGACCATATATTTGTTTTTGGATCATTTCCCTTCTCCTTTGGATTATTTTTTATGTTTTTTTGCTGATTCAATCTCCTCTTTCGCTACTAATTCCAGTTATTTCAATAAATCCAACCCCTATTATTGTATTATTTGTTGTTTTTTCCTCAAAAATCTATCTAAAATGCTTTTTTCGTTTGTCTATCTGGTAGGTATAAGCTATTTAGAATGAACAATAGGATACATTGATTTTTTTTTGTTAAACTGTCCTTTCCATATGTACAGTTCTAAGTTTTTGTCTTTTTATGGTGCCTAGTATAGTAAATAGGTCAAATAATTAGAAAAAAGCCA
>NZ_JVDT01000117.1 GCF_001076885.1 Bacillus sp. 522_BSPC | reverse complement strand
TTTATTTAAGAGCTGGATTAAAGATTGTTCGTCTTTAAAGATTAATTATTTAGTTTAGTCCCAGCCTCTTTTATATAATTGGTTAAAAAATAGTATTTTGTAATTTTTGAATATTTGCACTGTGAAATGGGGAATTGATTGGTTCATCCACCACACTAAATGGATTTCCATCTAGATCAAAGAAATCAAAGTATTTCATTCCACCAAAATCCTTTATTTCTGTCGTTTTCACACCGTTTTTATTCAAATACTCATATACCTCTTCAATATGATCTACAATAAAATTAAAGTAGGAATTTTTTTCTTCATTTTTTACTATAAATTCAGAGGATTGGGGTATATCCACTTGAATTAATGCAAGCTGAGTGGAACCGCTTGGAAAATAAAATCCGACCCCTTCTTCCCAGCTATCAATTTTCTTTACACCTAGCATTTTTTCATACCATTTACTTGCTTTCTCTAAGTCTGTAACGGGGATAAAAATACTTCCAATTCTAAACATAACTTTCTGTCTCCCTTCTAGATTTATGATATTTATGTTGATGGAAATTTCTTAATTATGTTAAATCGAATAAATATCTTTCATTCTATTATACAATAGGAAAAATGGAGAAATGTTTTTTGGGGAAATTTAAGAGCGCTCTGAATTTGTCGAGGATTAACTTGGTATTTTTAAAGGAATTTAGCGGAAAAGCTCGAATAATTAAGTAGCTAAATCTACTTAGAAGGGCTGGTTACTAATATTGTTAGCTTTTCCGACCGTTGAACAATTATCTTATCATTTGTTAGTGATTATCTTACCAATCGTTTGGTATCTATTAGTTAGTAAAGAAGAAATTTCACAGCGAAAAAAAATAATGTCAAATTTTTCTTTCAACCTTTTTTTGATGCTTGTTCTCAGTATGGTGCATCCAATTGAGATTGGAGAGGGAGTTTATTATGATCTTAAAGTAGTTCCCATTCTATTAGCATTTGTCTATGGTGGCTTAAACACGAGTATCCTTTTAACCTTAATTTTAATAGGATATAAATTTTTTATGTTAGGGAATGCTTTTTATATGAATTTCTTTAATTACACTATTGCTGCTACCATTATTCTTATTTTAAAAAATAAATTGGTGACGCTTACCTTTAAAAAGAAATGGATAATAATTATGAGTGTTTACTGGCTAAGCGCCCTAACTCGAATTATAAATATATTCATTACCAATCAATTAGCCCAACTTCCTTTTACTTTGGTTTATACGTTTTCTACTTGGGGGGCATTATATATTGTTATCATCATGATCCAATATAATGAAGAGAAAATTCTTAATCAAACTAAAATTCAAATGGCGGAACGAGTAAATGCAGTAAGTCAATTGGCTGCATCTGTTGCACATGAGGTAAGAAACCCGATGACATCTGTGAAGGGATTTCTGCAACTAATACGTGGAGACAATAATTTATCTGAAAAACAAAGAAAATACATAGAAATATCGTTAGGAGAATTGGAACGTACAGAAACGATCATCAATGATTATTTATCAATGGCAAAACCTGTTTCGAGAGAAGAAGAGGACAATTTAAATATTACAGCTGAACTGAGGAGCATTATTGAAGTAATAACTTCTTATACAAATAATCATACTATTATCATCGATGCGGTGATCTCTAACCACCTCTATTGTAAAGGGAAAAGGAATGAATTTAGGCAGGCGATGATTAATATGATGAAAAATAGTGTAGAAGCTATGAATGGGAACGGTATATTAGCAGTCCGTGCATATGCTTTTGGAGAAAAAATTTATATTGAAATTGAAGACAATGGAATAGGAATGACGAGTAAACAGGTGAAACAATTAGGAACACCGTATTATTCTACCAAAGATAAAGGAACAGGTATTGGCCTTACCTTGGTATATCGTATTATAAGAGATATGAAGGGAGAAATAACGGTTGTCAGCAAAAAAGGACAAGGTACAATGTTTAGAATTGCCTTAGCAAAAGCAATCGCTTGATAAAGTGTGTCGATTCTTTTAATTAGAATCGACATTTTTATTATATTTTCTAATTAACTCGATGATAAAAAAGTCAATCCAAGAAATAATCGGAATGAATAGTGGCAGTACATAGATAGAAGTATGTCCTAATCCAAATAATTTAGCCTCTTCATTACATAAATAATATATCAGCGTAGATCCCACTAAAAAGACTGAATTCCAACAAAAAGCAACCAATAATGCTACCCATTTATTTTTTGTTTTTGTAAAAGTAAGAATAGAGAGGATAGCAGAAAGGAAGAAGGATATAAAAATTAAGGTGCTAACCAATAGATTCCCTCCAAATCTTTCATGTTAGATGTATTTTAACATAAGTTACTTTTGATGATAGGTGAAAAATTTACATTACTTTACTAAAAATATAAAAAAGATTAAAAGAGAATAAATAGTAAAGCAATATACTAAAGATATTCTGAATAGAATTGCCTTTTTATTGATTAATATAGAGCAAGTTTGGTCTCTAATTTTTTACATAAGGAGATTGTAGAATGAATATCACAGTGGCAGGTACAGGATATGTTGGATTAGTGACAGGTGTTTGTTTAGCAGAAGTTGGTCACCAAGTTACGTGTGTGGATCCATCCCAAGAGAAAATCGTTCTATTAAACTTAGGAATTTCGCCGATTTATGAGCCGGAATTAGATGGATTAATAGAAAAAAATACGAATGCAGGGAAATTAACATTTACCACAGATTATGAACAGGCTTATGCTCAATCAGATGTTATTTTCATTGGCGTTGGAACACCAGAGAATGAAGATGGGTCAGCTAATTTACATTATGTATTCCAAGTTGTAAAGCAAATTGCCGAAAGTATAACCCGTGATTGTCTGATTGTCATTAAATCAACGGTTCCAATTGGAACAAATGACCGGTTGGAAACCTATATTAAGCATCATTTAAAACATAAAGTTGCTGTTGAAGTTGCTTCAAATCCAGAATTTCTTGCACAAGGAAGTGCGATTAAAGATACATTATATGCCTCTCGGATAGTAATTGGGGTAGAGAGTAAGCGGGCAAAAGACATATTAACTTCTATTTATGAACCATTTAAACAACCAATTTTAACGATGAATCGTCGCAGTGCTGAAATGGTTAAATATGCATCAAATGATTTCCTTGCATTAAAGATTTCTTTCATCAATGATATTGCCAATCTATGCGAGGCAGTTGGAGCAAATATCGATGACGTTACAAGTGGGATGAGCTATGATGAGCGTATAGGAAAAAAATTCTTAAATCCTGGTATTGGGTACGGTGGTTCGTGTTTTCCAAAGGATACTAAAGCTTTACATTGGCTCGCTGAAGAAGAAGGTTATGTCTTGCGTACAGTGAAGGCAGCGATAGAGGTAAATGAAAAGCAAAAATTCAAGCTAATTTCAAAAGCGAGGACCGAGTTTTCATCCTTCCATGGGCTAAAAGTGGCTGTGCTCGGACTAACTTTTAAGCCTGGAACAGATGATTTACGAGAAGCTCCTTCTATTCCTAATGTGCGGTTATTATTAAATGAAGGCGCAAAGGTACATGTATATGATCCAGTTGGAGCAGAGAACTTTAAAAAACTCTTTCCTACTGACGTAGTTTACGAAAAAATACCAGAGAAGGCACTTGAAGGGGCAGACATTTGCTTCATTTTTACCGAATGGGAAGAAATTAAGGCGATTGATTTAACCATTATTAAGGAGAAGATGAACGAACCGTTTGTTTTTGATGGGCGTAATTGTTTTCCACTGGAGGAAGCAAGAGAGGTAGGCATTAATTATTTCTCCATCGGTCGACCACATGTAAAAGGGATGAGGGCTGGAGGCAGAGATGGGGATGGCTTCCTTGTTTCATAGTCTACTTGATAAAATATATTCAATTTGCAAAGGATTCTCCAGGTTCGTTGAGAGTCCTTTTTTTTGACTAATTTAACTGTAAAATTGCTTAGCTGCACGTAGTAAGGATCCTATATATCGTCATAGGAACAGATGACAGCGTTTGTCATAAAATAAATCATAACACCAAAATAGGGAGTGAAGAAGAATGGTGAAAATCTTTATCGATCCAGGACATGGTGGGACTGATTCAGGAGCAGTAGGTAATGGGTTACAAGAAAAAGCATTAACATTAACTATTGCTAAAAAAATAGAAACTTTATTAAAAAGTTATGAAGACGTTAGTGTAAGAATGAGCCGCACTAATGATACTACTTTATCATTAACGCAACGTACGAATGCAGCAAATACATGGGGAGCTGACTTCTTTCTATCCATTCATATTAATGCTGGAGGAGGTTCTGGCTAAGAGGATTACCGTTATAATACTTTATCTGCAACTAGCAATGCTGGGAAAATCCAAGCAGCTATCCATACAGCTGTAATGAATGAACTAAAAGCTTTTGGTGTCTTTGATCGCGGGGTTAAATCAGCAAATTTCCATGTGCTAAGGGAGAGTAATATGAACGCCATGCTAACGGAAAACCTCTTTATTGATACGAAAGCGGATGCTGATTTGCTTAAAAGAAATGATGTGTTAGACGCTATAGCTCGTGGACATGTAACAGGTATTGCGAAAGCATATAATCTTAAAGTGAAAGCGACTCAACCAACTCAATCAACGCAACCAGCTCCAAAGCCTGCGACTACTTCGTCTACTCCATCTATTATGTATGATGCACATATACAAGGAATCGGCTGGCAAGGGTGGAAAAAAGATGGTCAAACAGCTGGAACCACTGGAGAATCAAAAAGGCTAGAAGCGTTAACTGTTAGATTGGTAAATACAGATGCTGAATTAGAGATGCAAGGACATGTACAAGGGAAGGGCTGGACAACGTTAAGAGGTAATGGCGAAGTAATTGGAACAATCGGTTTGGGGTTGCGTATGGAAGCTATTCGAATAAAAGTTACAGGTTTAAATGTTCAATACAGAGTCCATGTGGAATACGAAGGATGGACAGAGTGGAAAAGAAATGGAGAGGACGCAGGTACGACAGGACAGAGTAAACGAATTGAGGCAATAGAAATCAAGTTTGTTTAGGAAATCTACAATAATGTTCATTTGAATAGGAAATCGAATGAATGAAGGATAAACCCCCTAGAAAATTTGTTTTATTTATTTTCTAGGGTGAATGTATAATGATTAGCAGCTACTTAGTAATGTGATTTTGGTAAAGTAATCGTAAATGTTGTGCCAACATCAACTTCGCTAGCTACACTAATGGTTCCTTGATGACTTTCAATTATTTGAAAGCTAATCATTAGACCAATGCCCGTTCCCTTTGCTTTGGTTTCCTTCCATTTCAAATCTCACTCTTTTAAATTTACAGGTTGACTATCCTACTGATTATAAGATAATGAGTGTAGTCGAAATTTTAGAAATTATCTTACAAGGAGGTATTCTATGTTCTGGACAGAGAAAAAATTAGAAGCAAGAATAAAGGAACTAGATAAATATCGTTATCGAGATTCCATTTTCTTAGAGTCCTTTCATATACAATTAGATGAAGAAGGAAAAATTGGTGCAAGACCACCGGAAGATGGGGAATGGACAACCATTAACGTAGGAGCTAACTGGGCAGGAAGGGATCAATATGCTTGGTTAAAGACAGAAGTTGCGATTCCTGCGAGCTGGAGGGATAGAAAAGTACTAGGATATTTTGACTTTGGTATAACAGATGGAGGGACCAATTCAGGATTTGAATCATTGTTATATGTGAACCAGGAAACGTACCAAGGAGTAGATGCTAACCATCGAGAAGTTTTTCTTAAGAAAACGCATTGTGGAACAAATGTAAGCCTGATTTTTCGGCTATGGTCTGGCTTAGAGGGAGGCGGAATTCCTCAAGTTCAAGAGCATAAGATCAAGACTGCCAAGATTGGCTGGCTTGATGAAGCAACGGATGATTTATATTATACGGCAAAAGCAGTGATTCAAACGATACATATTATAGATGAAAACCGTGCGGAATACCAAGCTCTTCTTACTTCATTAAATCAAGCTTTTATGGAAATAGACTGGGTGGAGCCAGGTTCTGCTGTATTCTATGAATCTATCAACAAAGCAAATAATATTTTGAATAATGCCTTAGATAAAATGGAAAAGCAATCTGCTGTCACAATCCATGCCATTGGCCACACACATATTGATGTAGCGTGGTTATGGCGATTGAAGCATACACGAGAAAAAGCAGCGCGTTCTTTCTCAACAGTACTGCGTTTAATGGAGCAATATCCAGAATACATATTTATGCAATCACAGCCACAGCTTTATGCCTATATCAAAGAGGATTATCCAGAAATTTATGCTCAATTAAAGGATAGAGTGGCAGAGGGCAGATGGGAGCCAGAAGGTGGAATGTGGCTTGAACCTGACTGTAATTTGCCATCTGGGGAATCTTTCGTCCGACAATTATTACACGGAACAAGGTTTTTAAAAGAAGAGTTTGGTGTAACAAGTAAGTATCTATGGTTGCCAGATGTTTTTGGTTATAGCTGGTCATTGCCGCAGATTTTAAAGCAATCAGGTATTGAGACTTTTATGACGACAAAGATTAGCTGGAATCAGTATAATCGGATGCCACATGATACATTTCAATGGCGAGGTATTGATGGAACGGAAATTTTAACTCATTTTGTAACAACTCCCTATCCGAACAGCAGAGGCTGGGCTTATGACTACAATGGAGAAATGCAAGCAGATGTCGTTCAAGGTGTTTGGGATAACTATAAAGACAAAAATATTACGCAAGATTTACTGATGTCCTATGGCTATGGAGATGGTGGGGGCGGAGTAAACCGAGATATGCTGGAAATGCGGAGAAGATTTGACCGAATTCCTGGTCTTCCTCATGTGAAATCAACAAAAGCGGGCGATTATTTTGAAGCGCTTCATGAAAAAGTGAATAGCACAGATGAGTACGTCCACACATGGGATGGCGAGCTTTATTTAGAATTTCACCGCGGAACCTATACAAGCCAAGCCTATAATAAAAGAAGTAATCGAAAAAAGGAATTATTGTACCGGGAAACAGAGTTGCTAAGTGTTTTAGCAAGTGTGTTTACAGAGGATTGGTCCTCTTATCCACAGGAATCTCTTCATAAAGGCTGGACAATTTTATTGCGAAATCAATTCCATGATATCATTCCTGGCTCATCCATTCGGGAAGTGTATGAGGATAGCATTCTAGAATATGAAGAAGCAGAGAAACTTGCATATGAAGTGCAAGAAAAAGTTTCAAACAGCATAGTAGATAAGAACGCCTTCCAATATACAGTGATGAATGATTCCTCTTGGACACGTTCTGGAATAGTAGAAATTCCGGTTAAGGACGGCTTGGAAGAGGGGCAATGGGTATCAGAACAGGAAAAAGTACTACAAGCTGAAAAAGTGAATGAGAAATGGCTTGTACAAATGAAAGATGTTCCATCCCATGGACTAGCTAATATTGCCTTTATATCTGGTAATATTGGAGGACAGGATAAACAATCCTCTTTTGTGATAAATGAATCTGGGATTGAATCATGTTTTTATAAAATTAGTTGGAATGAAAAAGGACAATTAAGTCGTATTTTTGATAAAAAGGCACATAGAGAGATCTTAAAAGCAAAGCAAACAGGGAACGTACTGCAAGTTTTTGAAGACAAACCTTTGAGATGGGAAGCCTGGGATATAGACATTTTCTATCAAGAAAAGCATAAAGAGATTTCAGCCCTTGAAAATATTGAAGTGGTAGAGAATAACTCCTTACGTGCAGTAATACGGTTTATGTGGACGTATCATCATTCTAAAATAGTGCAGGAGCTTATTCTTTATTCAGAAAATCCGAGAATGGATTTTAAGACAGAGGTTGATTGGCATGAACAACATCAGCTATTAAAGGTTGCATTTCCTGTAGAGATTCGATCTACACAAGCAACCTATGATATTCAATTTGGAAATGTCCAAAGACCTACTCATTGGAATACAAGCTGGGATTATGCTAAGTTTGAAACAGTTGGACACCAATGGGCAGATCTATCAGAACATGGCTATGGAATTAGTCTTTTGAACGATTGTAAATATGGCTATGACATTAAAGATTCTACGATGCGTCTTTCCCTAATTAAATCTGGAACTTATCCAGATTATCTACAGGACCAAGGAGCTCATACGTTTACTTATTCGATTTTGCCCCATGAAGGCGACTGGAGAGAAGGTAGAACTGTCCAAGAGGCGTGGGATTTGAATCAGCCGTTAAAAGGATTAGAAGGAAAGTTAAAAACCACTGATTTCTCTTTATTCAAGGTAGCGTCCAGTCATTGTCTAATTGATGCAGTCAAAAAAGCAGAGGATGATAATAAAATCATTGTTCGTTTACATGAATTTATGGGGAAAAGGGGAATGGTAGAGCTAACATCAGATTCCCTTATTCAATCTTGGCGAGAATGCAATATTATGGAGCAACCAATTGGCGATAAACAGGAAAATGCAAAGCTATCATTTGAAATTAAGCCATATGAAATTAAGACGTTTTTAGTGGAAATCTAAATTTTCTAGGCAGGCTCTAAAGTGTTAAATATACTTTGAAGTCTGCCTTTTGCATGTTTTAATTGAAGGAAGCTTATACTTGGCCTTTTCTTATGTAACTCACAAATAATCGCTATTTTAAAAGACTTGTCTAAAGAAGGGGCAATATAACTAAACGAAAAACAGCATTTAATATAACAATTAGAACTTTTGGAAAAATTATTTCGTGCCCAGTATATAGGGACAAAGAGAGAAGGAGGAATAAAGGATAAAGTATTTATTGTACAAAACCCTTTCCCATTAGAAATACAATGCTACAGAGGTGCAATATATATAGAAATGAGAAAACTTTTGATAGAACCACTAAAAGAAGTTAGGGTCTATTTTTCTTTGTTATTTTCAATGCTTTTTCTAAAGGGATTATATCTTTCTCGATTGCCTTTAAATCAGACTGACACTTTTTTAATAGGTTTTGAATTTCATTCCATTTTTTGTTTTGAATCATAATAGCTTCTCCTTACATAATTGTGGTAATAATAAAAATTATGTGCAGTAAAGAAGAAGTATTCGTATTAAGAGTTGTTTCTTAGTTATTTTATGATAGAGGAAGTTACTTAGCAGGAGATTTTATATAAATTAATCTTAGTATAGATGAACATAGTGCAGAATTTTGCTGCGGAATGAAGATGTGATTTTGGAATGGAAGGCGAATACATGAAAAACGGATATATAATCCAAAAGGAAGTGGATATGATCCAAATCTAATTTTCAATCCCAAACCACCTGCAATATTAAAATTGAACTGGACTGCCAATAATGACAGACCAGTTCAATTTACCACAAATCATTTAATCAAATCTAAACAACCTCTTTAATCGCCTTGTTCTTCCTCAATGGCCAAGCTTCTACTCCCTTAAGACCCTTGATATCATTTCGGTAGAAAACAGGTTCTTTTCCTAGCTTTCTCTGTTTCATATAATGATCAAGTGCTTTAAAGGCAATAGGTCCGAGAATGGCGATAGCAGCTAAGTTTACAAGAGCCATTATTGCCATCGTAAAGTCAGCGAGATCCCAAACGATTTGCAGATTAGCTACTGCACCAAACATTACCATTCCAAGTGCTAATACTCGATAAAAGTTTAAGAAATTTTTGCTTTTACTAATAAACGGTAGGTTTGCTTCGCCGTAATAGTAGCACCCGATGATGGAAGTAAAGGCGAATAGGAATATGGCAATACCTAAGAAAATGCCACCCCATGTGCCAAAGTGTTCTGCCATCGCAGCTTGTGATAATTCAATGCCTGTTAAGCCTGATCCATATGCATCAGAAGTTAGGATAATAAAGGCAGTTGCAGAACAAACGAGTAAAGTATCAAAGAATACACCGAGGGCCTGAATAAATCCTTGTTTTGCCGGATGGGATACAGATGCGGTTGCAGCCGCAATGGGATCTCCTCCAATCCCAGCTCCATTGGAGAAGAGACCTCTTTTAACTCCATTCATAATAGCTGCAGCAATTCCGCCGCCAACTACTTGTTCCATACCGAAGGCACTTTTAAAAATTAATGCTAAAACATGAGGAATCTCTGTAATATTAGTGATTACTACAAAGATTGCAAGAAGAATATAGCCTAAGGCCATAAAGGGAACGATAAGAGATGAAATATCAGCAATACGTTTAATACCACCAAAAACAACTAAACTAGTAAGAATGACCAAGGCAACTCCAGCGATAATGGGACTAAGGCCAAATGAGTTTTCTAATGCAACAGCAATCGTATTACTCTGTACTGCATTAAAGGTAGTACCATATGAAAGAATCATCATGACAGCGAAAAGGGCACTCATCCACTTTTTATTCAGCTGCTTTTTCATATAGTAGGCAGGACCACCTTTGAAACGGCCATTGTCTTTTGCTTTATAAATTTGTGCCAAAGTATTTTCCACAAATGAGCTTGCACTGCCGAGAATAGCTACCATCCACATCCAAAATACTGCTCCAGGTCCTCCAATTGCTAAGGCAATGGCTACTCCTGCAAGATTGCCTGTACCAATTCGAGTACCTGCCCCTACGAAAAATGCTTGTAGAGAAGAAATTTGTTTTTTCTCTGTGTGTTCAGGTGGCTTCTCTTTCACTTTCAGTAAACGAAACATTTCTTTTACATACCTGATTTGTGCAAATTTCGATCCAATGGTGAAGTATACCCCTAGTCCGAGCAGGACGGCTATCAACACATACCCCCAAAGTACCGTATTTCCACTTGCAATTAACTTTTCAATAATATTCACGCAACCCCTCCCAAAAATTTTATGGTTTCGATTATCTCGAAAAATGTTGCACCTGTCAAATAAAATTGGTCGTTATCACTGTCAAAAAACCGATGTGGATATTTATGGAATCGTCTGTATCCCTTATTATTATTGGCTTTAATTGATAGTGCTAAATAATTAAATTATTTAAAAAATTATTTTAGAGTGTACGAGAAGAAAGCAGTTAATAATTACTTTTATAGACAGGGTAGAGCTTCATTTTATCTGTATGCTGCTTCATTAATTATTGTTAATAAACCATACAATAGTGGTACTTATGTCATGTTGGAAAAAATTCAAATCGTCCCCTTTGACAACATCTACTTACTAATGGTAAGTTAGTTGTTGTCTATAACGAAATAGAAAGTTGGAGGGGAATTATGTCACAATTAGAACAAGTTATGAAGAGTCGTAAGTCAGTTAGAGTTTATGATTCTACTCACAAAATGGATAAACAGGAATTAGAAGAAATCATAGAGATGGCTACAAGTGCTCCATCTTCAAGTAATCTACAATCTTGGAGATTTATTGTTATACAAGATCAAGAAATCAAAAAAGAGTTACGAGCAATTGGAAACAATCAAGCGCAAATTGAAGATTCTTCCGCAATTATTGCAGTATTAGGAGATACAGAAGCTTATAGAAACGTAGAGAAAATCTATGAACAAAATGTTTCTCTTGGTTACATGGATCAAGCTATTGCAGATAGAACAATTAGCAATACACAAAGCATATACCCTAATCTTCCAAAACAAACACTAGCTCAAATTGCTAGCTATGATGCAGGATTAATTTCTATGCAAATTCTATTACTAGCCAAAGAACGTGGATATGATACGGTAGTAATGGGAGGCTTTGATAAAGCAGCATTTGCCAAACGGTTTGATTTGCCTGAAAATCAATTTCCAATTACATTAATTGCTATAGGTAAAGCCACTGCACCTGCTTTTAATACAAGTAGATTGCCGGTTGACAAAATTACGAAATTTTATTGATTAATAAAGAAAAAGTGCCTTGATTCTTGAAAGAAAAAAGGCACTTTTCTAAAAAAACTAGTCTATCTCATTTGCTGAGGTTTCACCAGCTATACGGCCAAATACGATGATGTCAGCAACAGCATTTCCGCCAATTCTATTTCCTCCATGAATACCACCCGTAACTTCACCAGCAGCATAAAGTCCCTTAATTTTATTGCCCTTTTTATCTAAAACATGAGTCTGTGTATCAATTTTTAATCCACCCATAGTATGATGGATACCTGGAGTTACAGGAATAGTATAATAGGGTCCTTCCGCTAATGTTTGGGTTAGATGAGTTCGGTCAAACTCTTCGTCATTATTATTATTAACGTATTTCGTATAATTTTTTAAAGTAGTAGCAAGGGTGCTGCTGTCTATTCCAATTTCGCTTCCAAGCGCTTCTATTGTCTCCCCTTTTGTAGCGTAACCATCTTCAATATATCCCGATAAGGAGGCGTTTTCATCTGCCATTTCTTGATTTACGACAAGATAAGCGATTTTATCTGTTTGTGCCAAAATATTTTTGGAAACAATGTCACGTGTCAATAATTCATTAGTAAATCTTTTTCCTTCTTTGTTTACTAAAATAGCTCCGTCACCGCGTAGTCCTTCCGTAAATAGGTAACCTGTTTCTGGATCGGTTGTTGGATGTATTTGAATTTGGTCTATATCGACAAGATCAGCCCCAACTTCTTCTGCCATAGTAATTCCTGATCCTGTTGCTCCAGCATGATTTGTTGTGGAGAAACCTTCCAAATTTTCATTGTATTCAATAACCATTTCAGCATTTGCGCCAAAACCACCAGTTGCTAAAATAACAGATTTTGAATTAATGGTGAATGGATTCATATTTTTATCGGTAGCTTTTACTCCTACGATAGTACCATCTTTTTCAATTAAACTATCAGCTGTAGTGTTTAATAGAATAGGAATATTTAATTCTTTCAATTTATTGGATAAGACTTCCACAATAACAGGGCCAACAGGAGATCCGTCTTCCGGCTGATGAATTCTTGGATTTGTTTGCCCTCCTGATAAAGTTACCTTGGTTAACCCTGCTCCCATATCATTTAGCCATTCTAGTGCGTCAGGGGCATTATCTACTAGAGTTTTTAGCAGCTGTGGATCATTTAAGTTCTTGCCGCCTTTCATCGTATCATCATACCATGTTTGTTTGTCGTCTTTTATTCCATCTGCTTCTTGGTATTTTGTGCCGGCAACATTCATTCCGCCTGTGGCTCTATTGGTGTTTCCACCAATAATAGGCATTTGTTCCAAAATGACAACAGACTTACCAGCTTCGCTCGCTTTTAAAGCTGCTGAAAGCCCAGCCCCACCTGCACCTATTATTGCAATATCAACATCTAAGTCTTCCTGTTGTTGTTCTTCTACAATTACTTTATTTGCTGCATCTTTTAAGGCTTCTATATCTGCGCCTGACTTTTCCAAGGCTTTTGTAACAGCTTCAATAATCCCGTTACTAGATTCACTTGCTCCAGACACTACATCAACCGCTAAACTTTGTGACGATATTATATCATTTGTTAATTGTGTAGTTGCCCCATCACTTATACTACCTGTTTCTTTATCTGCACTGATTTCAATCTTTTCAATCTTATCTTTTGAAACCACTACAGTGGCTTTAATTTCTCCTCCATGACCAGTTGAAACGCCTTCATATGTACCAGCATTAAATTTTCCTTTTTCCTCTGTATTCGTATTGTTACTACATCCTGCTATTATGAGCATGAATATAGCTATAAAGACGAATGATATACTAGTTAATTTTTTCATAAAAGTTAACCCCTCTCTCTTTATAATGTTCAATTATTCACAATGTTTATCATAGGTGAAAATATCCACCAACCGTTATGAA
Organism: Bacillus sp. 522_BSPC; assembly: GCF_001076885.1. GTDB lineage: Bacteria > Bacillota > Bacilli > Bacillales > Cytobacillaceae > Niallia > Niallia hominis. The sequence continues at coordinate 1,907 of NZ_JVDT01000117.1, read as the reverse complement.
AATAGCAATGTTCAAAATAAGTTCATAAATCTATGAATATTTTGTGAATATAATTTTGGTTTAGAAAGTCGTTCTTTTGAAATTCTATACAATTCAAGCTAAACTAAAAGAGAATTCAAAAAGAGGAGTGTGGAAAGATGAACGATGTTACATTAAATAATGGCTTAAAGATGCCCCAACTAGGATTTGGCGTATGGCAGGTTCCTGATGAGGAAGCGGCTGTTGCTGTTACGAATGCCTTTAAAGTTGGCTATACCTCTATTGATACAGCGATGGTATATCGAAATGAACAAGGCGTTGGAAAAGCAATTAAAGATTCGTCTATCCCCCGTGAAGATTTATTTATCACAACAAAGGTTTGGAATAGTGATCAGGGCTATGCGAATACGCTAAGAGCATTTGATGAAAGCTTAGAAAGATTAGGCCTTGATTATGTTGATCTCTATTTGATTCACTGGCCAACTCCACAATTTGATGAGTATGTTGATACATATAAGGCATTAGAAAAGTTATATAGAGATGGCAGAGTAAAGGCCATTGGTGTTTGCAACTTTGAAATGGAACACTTAGAGCGCATTTTAAATGAATGTGAAGTAAAGCCTGTTTTGAATCAGGTTGAATGTCATCCGTACTTAGCCCAAAATGAATTAAAAGAATATTGTGCAAAGCATGATATATTTGTTGAAGCGTGGAGTCCACTTGATCAAGGAGGAGAAGTCCTTCAAGATGCAGTCATCCAACAGATAGCAGTAGCAAAAGGGAAAACACCAGCACAAGTAGTACTACGTTGGCATTTGCAAAATAATACGATCGTCATTCCGAAATCAGTTACACCATCTCGTATTGAGGAAAATTTTCAAGTATTTGATTTTGAATTAACAAATGAGGAAATGAAACAAATTAATGAACTAAACCGCGACAGACGAAAAGGTCCACATCCAAATGATATGAATAAACGATAATAAAGAAAAGGAAATAGAGATGCTAAAAAAACTAGCAATTCTATTTCCTCTTACTTTGTTTACAGTTAGGAGAATGTTTATGAAGCCTCATTCCTCTACCGAACACTCCTAAATCGATACTCTTAATTACTTTCTTTTCACAGAACCTTTAAAAAGGATTTGTTCCGATTACAGTAGCTGCTTTTACATAGATTCTTGGATGTAATTTTAATTGAGAAACAATAAGTTCAGCAATATCTTCTGGCTGCATATACTTCTCTGCACTGCCTTTGATTAAATCAGTTTGAACAGCTAGCTCTGTTGCAACAGTGCTTGGTGTTAAGGATGTAACGCGAATATTGTTTCTGCGTACCTCTTGTGCCAATGATTCTGTCATTCCAATTAGACCGAATTTAGAAGCACTATAAGCACTAGATGTTGCTGCCCCATTTAAACCATTTGTGGAAGAAATATTGATAATATCTCCACCATTTTTTTCAATTAATTGTGGCAGAACTGCTCGAGTTACATAGTATGGACCCATTAGGTTTACATCAATGATTTTCTTCCATTCTTCAGGATTCATGTCCAATAGAGACTCAAATTTTCCAATTCCAGCATTATTAATCAAAATATCTGCTTTTCCAAGCTCTTTTGTTAATGTCGCGACTGCTTCGTTTACTTCTTCTAAAGAAGAGACATCAACAGTTGCATAAGCAGCTTTAACACCAAGTGCTTCAACCTCTGTTACTACTTCTTTTAACGCTTCTTCTGTACGAGCGAGTAAGCCAACATTTACTCCTTCATTTGCTAATGAAATTGCTACAGCTTTCCCAATTCCTCTTCCAGCTCCTGTAATGAATGCAATTTTTCCTTTTAAAGCTTGTGCCATTATAAGCAACTCCTTCCAAGATAAACTCCTCTTTAAATATCTTTTACTATTTTATAATTTTCTCTAACCATAAG
>NZ_JVDT01000116.1 GCF_001076885.1 Bacillus sp. 522_BSPC | reverse complement strand
GTTAAATTTTCAAAAGAAACTGGATCATATCTGCCAGCTTCTTTCTCTCTTTTTAAAATAAAAGCATCATCCTTTTTCTTCATATACATTAATCGATTAGAACAATATACTCCAATGGATGTAATAAACAATAAGACAGAAAATAGATAACGAAACAGCTTTCTCAAACCGATTCCTCCAGTTAGTACAGAAATTTAGCAGAAACTAATTTGAGTGTATCACTTCTTCCAAGAGAAACAAAATAGACAGTCGCTTCAATTATAAAAAAATAGACAAAGAATAGTGGCGCCTATGATAAAAAATCTTATGCAGAAATGATCAAATGGTTACATGATGGAACTAAAAGGGCGGAAGTTTATATATAGGAGGTAAGAAATAAAGAAAATCCTACACCCTCTTTAGGAATAGTAGAAGGTGTAAGATAAGTAGCTACTGTTTGGAGTTTTGTCTATTTGTCGGATGAATGGCTTTTTCCAAATCTTCTGCTGCGATTGTTTGTTTGACAGTATCTGCATTTGGTTTCCCAGCTTGGCTATACCCTTTTTCTCGTTTTTGACCCATTACTATCCCTCCTAAATGAATATAGTGATACTAGCAAGACTATTTGTGCTGTATCCAATTCTCTAATATAACTTGAGTAAAAAAATATGTTATTATACATACAGCATAGTAAAAAAGAAGGGTTGAATTATGGCAGAACATCATTTTTATTTAAAAGCAGATTGGCCAGGCTATCGTAATGATGTCGGTACAATTGAAAGTGGAAATTTAAAAACAAAAATATCGATTCCTAAAGAAATGGATGGTCCTGGTGTCGGTACAAATCCAGATGAAATGCTACTTGGTGCTGCAGCAACTTGCTTTATTATTACACTTGCAGCAATGATGGAAAGAAGTCGACTTGAAAAGGAAAGCTTAACATTAGAATCAGAGGCAGTGGTGGATGTGACAAACGGTGTATTCACTTATCAAAAAATTATTCATCGCCCGAAGATAATACTAAAAAAAGAGGCTACTGAAAGAGACATGAAGCTTGCAGCAAAACTTGCACAAAAAGCAGAAGAAAGCTGTATGATTACTAGAGCAATTAAAGGGAATGTAGAAGTCGAGCTAGATGAAACCATTGAGCTTGCATAGTAATGAACAGATAGTTGGAGGATAAACGTATGGCAAAAAAGCGGAAAAATATCCAAAAAGAAAAACAACAAGATAAGCCTGTTACATTAGGTGATCTTCTGAATGATCAATTAGCAACTCAACTCAAAAATAAAAAACAAGAGCTTAAAGAACAAGAAGAGGCTAAGCTAAAAGCAGAAGAAGAAAGAAAACGGGAAGAACGAAGACAAAGAGAGAAAAATAAAAGCTTTGAAGAATTGTTAAATGAAAACTCCATGAACTGGAAAGATTTTAAATAGGAATTAAAAGGATACCTTGCTTTAGCTAATGGTATCCTTTCCTTATATCTTAAAAGCTATTTTTTTCATATCCCATGACCTTGGTGAAATCTGTTTCTTTTATAAGTTTATTTTCTGGTAAAAGTAATGCCTGAAATTCCCTAAATAATGCCTGAATCTCCACATTATCATTGATAATAGCAATGTTCTTATGATAGTCTTCCTCACTAGAATAGGTTGTCATCTCCATCCATTTTGTTGGATCATCGTGACTTTGTAAGTAGGTTGTTTCTGTGTCCAGATAGTTTTTATAAATTTTACATGCTTTTTCTTGAATACGAAAATATTCATCCATTTTCTCCTCTTGTATATGGAATTCATATACTTTTACATACATACTCTCTCTCCTTTTCCAATGTTATCGATTGTCTTGTATATATATTATCATGAATATAAATAATAATTATTGCTTAATCACTCTTCTTCAGTAGAACTTCTAGAAAAAAGATAATGCTTTTAAAAAAGTAATAGAGGAATTAACAAAAACGCAGCTGCCAGAGTCAGAAATATTTGGTCTCGAATAAAGTAATAGTAGTATAAATGGGAGGAACATAAAGTGATTAGGAAAGAATTCCATTGTTAAAACTATAAAAATAATGATCGAATAGTGGATAATTAATCACAAAAAAAAGAAACATTAAAGGGATTGAATCTCCTCATTAATGTTTCTCTTATTTATTTACAAGTCTTATTTATTTAAAGTAACGGATGTTCATGCTTCATTTTTAATTTTGTCCATCTTTTTTCTACTTCTTGGTCAAAATCTTTTAGCATTTCTGTATTTTCATCTTTTAGTAAATGCTTGGTTTTCCCCATATATTTCAACCACTCTGTTAAAGGAATTTTTTTATTTTTTTCTTCTGGGTTATAAGTAATGGTTGTTATACCATTTTCCACTTCATATAGTGGAAAGAAGCATGATTGGACGGCTGCTTCCACTATTTTAGATCCGAATTTGTCATCTGTTTTCCAATTTAATGGACAATTAACAAGAATCTTCCCATAGACAGTACCAACATTTTGCGCATACCATTGTGCTTTTGCTCCTTTTTTTATTAAATCCAATGGAAAGGCTTCAGCACCTGTAAATACATATGGAATATTTGTAGCAGCCATAATTTGCGCGGTATCTTTATGATGAAATCCTTTACCTTTTTGAGTACGTCCTATATTACTTGTACTAGTCATATGACCAATTGGAGTAGAATAAGACATTTGTGAACCAGTATTCATATACCCTTCATTGTCGTATTCTAACATAATTAAATGATGATTTCTTAAAGCTGTTCCAATGGCTGACCCCATGCCAATATCCATTCCGCCATCACCAGTGACCATCACAAAAGTTGTATTATCAGCAATCTCTATTTCTCCTCTTTTTTGTAATTCCAAAAAGGCTTCTAATGTCCCGGATAATGTAGCAGGTCCGTTTTGAAATAAGTTATGCATCATTGTTTGCTTATGAGAAGTATGGGGGTAAGCTGTTGTCACTACATAAGCACAGCCAGTTTGGAATAATACAACAATATCTCCTTCAATGCCTTTAAAAAAGAGTTCAAGACCAGATAAAATTCCACAGCCAGGACAAGCCCCATGACCTGGAGCAAAACGTTTTGGTTTTGCAGTAAGGGTACGAAGGGGAGGAACTTTAACTTTTATAGTTTGTGTTTCTTCATCTTGGTTAACTTCAATTAATCCAGTATTAAAGTCGTCTTCTCCAAATTGTGGTTCCATCAATGGTTGTAATTTTTTATCTACCTCCCCTGGATAATGTCCATAATAATCAAACGTTTTAACAGTTTTCGATTGATTCATCACTTCAATGGCGAAATAAAATAAATTTTCTGCATCATCTGCATAAAAATCTTTTCCGCCTAATCCAAAAACACGACTTAATACAATGGTTTTATTAGATTTATCTTCCTGCAAAGCGGATTTTACTTCATGTGTAATATTTGGACCATGTCCACCGTAAGAATCAGCACGTTCCCCAACTAACAGTGCCTTTACATTTCTTAAAGCTTTTCTAATTTCTTCTGCAGGAAAAGGACGAATTAGATTTGGACTAATTACCCCAGCTTTTATCCCTTTTTCACGTAATTGATCTACCACATCTTTAGCTGTTTCAGCGGCAGAATTCAGTAGGAACAATGCAACATCTGCATCATCCATTCTATATAGGTCTAACAGGGGATAGTGTCTCCCGGCAATTTTTTCGAATTCCTTTGAAATCTCTATAAAAACATCTTTTGCTCGGTAGATTGCTTCCGATTGTTGGAAGTGGTTGTTTAATAAATCATCACCATTCATGTGTGCGCCAATGGTAACTGGCTGCTTTGGATTTCGAATAGCTGGATATTCTGTTGGGCAAGGACCAACAAAACGTTGAACAACTTCTTTATCTTGAAAATAATGGACTTTTCTTTTTTGATGAGAGGTAAAAAAGCCATCATAAGCTACAATTACAGGTAATCGAACTTTTGAATGCTCGGCAATTTTCAAGGCCAAAATATTCATATCATAAACAGCTTGAGGCGTTCTTGCTGTTAAAATGACCCAACCTGTATTTAGAGCAAAATATAAATCTGAATGATCGCCTCTAATATCGAGAGGACCGCTTATCGCACGGGTAACAAGATTTAATACCATCGGAAATCTTGTGCCAGATTGGACAGGAAGTTGTTCAAGCATATACATAAAGCCATTGGCACTTGTTGCATTAATTACGCGGGCACCTGTTGCAGCTGCTCCGTAACATATTCCTGCAGATCCATGTTCTCCATCAGCTGGAATTAATTGAATGTCGTGTTCGCCCCTTGTTTTCATTTGATCTAAATATTGTGCAACCTCTGTAGAAGGGGTTATAGGGAAATAGCCCATTATATGATAATTTATTTGCGCGGCAGCCATAGCAGCCATTTCATTTCCAGATTCAAATGTGGTTATTTGAACTGGTCTATTTTTGATTAACAGATCATTTTCTAATATAGACATTTAGGAAATCCCTCCTGAAATATAAGGAAAATTTTGGGATACTTTGTTATCATGCGTGAATCCTTGTTTCTCTTGGACTGTACTCAGTGCACTTGTTGGACACGCTTCAATACATTTTAGGCACCCCTTACAATATTGATAATCTATTCCTTGTAACGTCATTATTTGCTTCCCACGCTTATTTACTCTTTTGTCCCATACAAAGCAGAGGTCTGGACAAACAGTATCACAAGAAGCACAATTAATACAACTTTCTTTGTCGAATTTTGGAATATAACCTTGGCGAGAGCCGCCTAAATCCTTTTCCATACTATTTCCTTGTGTCGTTAGGACACCGCCGATAGTTTGGGTCGCAAATCCTAATGATGAGAGAGGGCGTGAGAAAGCATTTTGATGAGTATCTTGAGGTGTTTCATATTTTTTAAATACAACTTCTTCATAACCTCGGTCAAATGTTCTAATATTTGCTTCTACTAAGTGAGGATATTTTTTCTCGAATGTCCTTTTAATAACATTCCTAATAGCTTCTGGGTCTAGAAAATCACATATGCGAAATAGAGCACCAAGCATTGCAGTGTTCACTCTTGTCTTTTCTTTAACCGCAATTTTAAGTGCATCAACGATAGCTAATGTTCCGTGCTGAAGGTTTAAATCTCTTTTTACTTCGTCAAAATCTCTGGCAGAATTAACTAAAATAATTCCATCTGACTTTAGGCCACTTGATACATTTACGGTTTTATATAAGGCTTCATGAAACACCCCAATAACATGTGGCTCTTCAATAGGACTGTGGGCGCGGATATCTGTGGTGACATCACAGAAACGAATGAAACTCTTTACAGGAGATCCTTTTTTTTCAGAACCATAGGAAGAAAAGTTAGATCCGTTTAATCCTAAGCCTAGAACACCAGCTTCTGCTAACATTTTTCCAGCTAAGTTTGCACCAAGACCTCCGATGGATTCTAACCGAATTTCATAGAAACCTAGTTCATTTTTTGTTGGTAATATAGACATTTTACTCCCCCTCTTTAGAAGTTAAATCAACAGATTGTCTATTCCTTTAGTAGTATGAAAATTTAGAATTTTTAGTATAAACAATCAATATATCTATTTTAAGGGAAATTCAAAAATATAACTGTGTCAATTTTCGTAACTTTTTAGACGGTTTTCAATGAAAGTAGCACTTATTTATAAAAATATTCTCTTTCTGTCTATAATTCTACAAATCTATTTATACAGAAAAGTACCAAAAACAAACTTAACGCTCTAAGAAAATAAGGAAGGCTCGTTTAATTCATTTATTGAGAATAAATAATCTTTCCCGTTTCAGAAATATCATACCCACCAGCTGAAAGTTCACTTTTTAGCTCCTTTGTTTTAAGTAATTCAACTACTAATTGAATAAGCTGCTCGTTTGCTGATGACCTTAAAATCACCAAATCGTAGTTTTCTTTTACAAGTGGTAAAAAATCAATTCCAGATGGATAATTGATTTTTTCCATTCCAATTCCAAAATCAGCCTTATTCTGTGCAATTCCGACTGCTACGCTAAAATGACTTGTAGCAACTTCTTCATAGCCATGAATAGATTGGATTGTAATATTATTCATTCTTAAATGTTCATCTAACAATGTTCTAGCACCTGATCCAATTTCGCGATTCAGTAATTTAATGTCAGAACGTTGTATATCTTGCCAACTAATAATTTTTTTTGGATTTCCATGTTTTACATAAAATCCAGCCCATCTGTTTATAAAACGAATAACAATAAAAGAATGACTTACTAATATCTTTTTTAAATAGGGCAGATTGAAAGTGGAAGTTTCCCCATCAAATAAGTGAACACTAGCGATATCTACCTCCCCATTATACTGGCTAATGATTCCATTTAAACTGCTTGCGTATGAACGGAGAGGGCGGAAGTAGTCTACGCTGTTATCCAAATGTCTTGAGAGTATATCTAAAGAAGGGTCTTGTCCACTAATTATGATGGACCGAATATTGGTAAAAGGATCATGAAAGTGATTGGGAGAAAGGATAGGCAATCTAGATGATTCATTTGTTGTGGATTGTTTTTCTTTTGCATTCCATTTAAATTTCTCTAAGTCGGCTTCATCTACTCTCATTTGTCTGCCAACTCTATATGCAGCTAACTTCCCCTTTTTTATCAAGTCATAGACAGTTAGCTTTGAAACTTTGAGAATATCTGCAATTTCCTCCGTAGTATAAGATTTTTTGTGACTCATTTGTGAACACCTCGATTTTATTATTAGAATTTTCTGTATTTTATATTTACTAAGGTATTATTTATTCCTATAATCGTTATAACTAATTATAACTATTTATAACTAAATAGAATTAATTTCCTAGTTTCTTCTATTATATATTATACCTAGTTATAGTTAGATAAAAATAGAGTAGGAGGATCAAGATGAAAAATCAAGTTTGTATTTTTTTAGCCATTCTTATTTTGTTTATGTTACCAGGATGTAGCAACGATAAGGAGGCATCAGTTCAAAAGGAGAAGAAAGATGCAGTGGAACTATCGATTGCTGCTGCTGCAAGTTTACAAGAAGCAGTGGGAGAATTACAAGATGCTTTTAAAAAAGAATACCCCCAAGTAACCATTACTGTCAATTTTGGTAGTTCTGGTCAATTAGCACAGCAAATACAACAAGGTGCGCCAGTTGATATTTTTTTATCTGCTGATCAAAAATGGATGAATATGCTAGAAGATGAGAATTTAATTGTAAAAGAAACGAGAAAGGATTTTACAGGCAATAAAATAGTTTTGATAGGAGAAAAAGATAGTGATAAAGATTTCTTAACTTTTGAAAATTTAAAAGGGGATGAAATGGGACAAATTGCTATAGGAGATCCAGATAGTGTACCTGCTGGAACATATACGAAAGAAATTCTAGAAAATCTGGGTAAATGGGAAGAGCTTAAAAATAAATTTGTTTACGGAAGTGATGTAACACAAGTATTAACCTATGTTGAATCAGGAAATACAGATATTGGATTTGTGTATTCATCTGACGCACTTATTTCAGAGAAGGTACAAGTTTTAGCAGAAGCAGATTCCTCTTTGCATACACCGATTATTTATCCTGCCGCAGTATTAACTGACTCCACAACACAAGACACAGCAAACAAATTTATCGAGTTTCTACTTTCAAAACAGGCACAAACCATTTTAGCTGAATACGGATTTATTAAATAAATTTAATAAGCGAAAGGAGAAAGTTCTCTAGTATTCGAGGGAGAATATAAAAAGATGGATTATACACCCTTATTCTTATCGTTAAAAGTAGCTTCCATTGCCACAATTATTGTTTTTATTTTAGGTACTTTTGGTGCAAGAGCAATTGCTAGAGAAGATTTTTTGGGGAAAAGTGTGTTAGAAGCAATTATATTGTTACCACTAGTTTTGCCACCAACCGTTGTTGGGTTTGCCCTGTTATACCTTTTTGGAAAAAATGGTATATTCGGGAAATTATTATTTGAGTCGACTAATATACAAATTGTATTCACATTGTTCGGAGCAATCCTTGCAGCGATTGTTGTTGCTTTCCCACTTATGTATCAAAGTGCTTCTGCTGCCTTCCAAAATTATGACAAAAATATTGAAAATGCTGCAATAATCATGGGAGCAAGTAAGTTTAAAGTATTTTGGACCATTTCGTTTCCACTAGCCTGGCCTGGATTATTAGCAGGGGTTGTTCTCACATTTGCTAGATCACTTGGTGAGTTTGGTGCGACATTAATGATTGCTGGCTTTATTCCAGGTAGAACAAATACAATTCCAGTTGAAATCTACTTCGCTGTACAAGCTGGGAATACTTCTACAGCATCTTTTTGGGTGGTAATTTTAATTGTATTGGGTTTAGTTGCGAATATCTGGTTGAATTGGTGGAGCAAAAGAAATTTATTAAAATATAAAACAGATTAATAATCAAAGACTTTCATTTACAAAGATTAAGAGGTAATCAATTTAGGTAGAAATATTCCAAAAATAAAACAGGTGATATTAATGCTTATGTTAAACATGAAGAAGCAATTACAACATTTCACGATTCAGTTGCAATTTGAATCCAAAGATGACATTTTAATCCTTTTTGGTCCTTCTGGATCTGGTAAAACAACCGTTCTGAATTGTATTGCTGGATTAGATGTACCAGATGATGGGTTGATAAAATTTAACGAGCAGACTTTTTTTGAAAAAAATCGAGGAGTAATGCCGATTCAAAAAAGAAAACTAGGTTATTTATTTCAAGATTTTGCCCTTTTTCCCCATATGACCGTTGAAAAAAATATCACCTATGCAATGAAAAGTCAGTCGTTAGTAGATCATCTTGTCCAAGTAATTGGGATAGAACATTTGCTGAAAAAGTATCCAAGACAAATTTCAGGTGGGGAAAAACAACGAGTGGCTTTAGCCAGAGCCTTATCAACAGAACCACAATTATTATTGCTTGATGAACCATTTTCTAGTTTGGATCAATTTACGAAAAATGTTTGCTATGAAGAATTGAAAAGACTTCATCAGCTATGGAAAATCCCGATAATTATGGTTACACATGATTATGAGGAGGCAAAGATTTTAGGCAATCGCATTTTGTATATGAAGTATGGAAAATTGCAGGAAATGGAGTATTTAAATCAATAAAGTTAGAAAGAGGGATTTTGCTCATGAAAGCAAAATCCCTCTTTCAAATAAATTAGGAATTAAGAACTATTTTTTCTGGATATTTGTGTGAATGTTACAAAATTATGAATAAAAATGCAATTTGTAATCGATTGCAAGAAAAAACCATGTAAAATAATCTGACAATTATATTGAATTTTGAATTTACAGAAAATAATATCTTAGGTAATCAGCGAAAGAATTCCATATATTTACATTAATAATATGGAGATGTTGGAAACCTCTTAGAAATTTTAAAAGGAAGGGGGATGAGAAAGGGAATTACTAGAAACAAGAAATGCATTCGTGTATCAATTTATTTCAGGGAGGAGAGAGTGTGAAAACGATTAATCAAGAAGTGGAAGATCGCATTGCCCGTCATCCCTGCTATAGCGAGGATGCACATCATCATTTTGCCCGCATGCATGTAGCAGTGGCACCTGCATGTAATATTCGTTGCAATTACTGCAGTCGTAAATTTGATTGTGCAAACGAAAGTAGACCGGGAGTTGTTAGTGAAGTATTAAAGCCAGAAGAAGCAGTAAGAAAAGTGTTAGTAGTAGCAGGGGAGATTCCGCAGTTATCAGTAGTTGGGGTTGCTGGACCTGGAGATCCATTGGCTAATCCAGAAAAGACTTTTGCAACTTTTCGTGGGGTGGCAGAAAAGGCACCAGAACTAAAACTTTGCTTAAGTACAAATGGATTAAGACTTTTAGAATTTATCGATCAGATTCAAGAATTAAATATTGATCATGTAACGATAACGATTAATGCAGTTAATCCACAGATCGGGCAGCATATATACTCGTATATTTTTTATGAAGGTAAAAAATACAAGGGGATTGAGGCTGCTGAAATTCTAATTAATAATCAGTTGAAAGGGCTAGAAGCACTGACTGAAAAAGGGATTCTATGTAAAGTAAACTCAGTATTTATTCCAGGAATAAACGATCAGCATATGGAGGAAATTTCGAAGGCAGTGAAGAAAAGGGGAGCGTTTGTCCATAATATCATGCCTTTAATTGTTACTCCTGATACAGTTTTTGAAAGAAATGGAGTTAGGAACCCAACATCTAAAGAAATACAAGAAATACAAGAAAAATGTTCTGGTAGTTTGAAAATGATGAAACATTGCCGTCAATGTAGAGCTGATGCAATTGGATTGCTGGGAGAAGACAGAAGTGCACAATATACCAAGGACAAGATTATGAATGTTCCGATTCAATATGACCCAATAGCAAGAGAAACAATTCAGCAAGAACTTGAGTTGAAAGTGAAAGAAAAAAGCAAGAAAAAACAAGAACGAGAGGCATTAAAAAAAAGGAAAATAGAATCAGGTTCTTCAAGTCTTAGAATAGCTGTAACGACAAGAGGGAATGCAAGAGTCAATCTTCATTTTGGGCATGCGAAAGAATTTTTGGTTTTTGATGTGAAAGAAAAAGAAATTAAGTTTGTTGGTGTTAGGAAGGTTCAGTCTTATTGTGTTGGAAAAGTCGGTTGCAATACAAAACAGGTTCCAATACTTGCAGAAACCGCTGAGATTTTAAAAGATTGTCAGATGTTAATTAGTTCTGGCATTGGCAAAGCACCTCAAAAGTATTTGCAGGATAGAGGAATAGTTTCCATTATCCAATCAGGAAACATTGAAGAATTGCTTTATGAGAGTAGTAAATATTACAAGTATATGAACCATACGTCAGTAGAATATGTTTAATTCATTTGGGAAGTTTTAATTAAAATAGAGGGGGAATTACAATGCGTCAAATCGCTTTTTATGGAAAAGGTGGAATTGGAAAATCAACTACATCACAAAATACTTTAGCACAATTAGCAACAAAATTTGGTCAAAAAATTATGATTGTGGGATGTGATCCTAAAGCAGACTCCACTCGTTTAATTCTAAATACGAAAGCACAAAGTACAGTTTTAGAACAAGCAGCAGAAATGGGAACAGTAGAGGATCTAGAATTAGAAGATGTCATCGCAAAAGGTTATGGCGATATCCTATGTGTAGAATCAGGGGGGCCAGAACCAGGGGTTGGCTGTGCTGGACGTGGAATTATTACCTCTATTAATTTTTTAGAGGAAGAAGGAGCTTATGAAGGATTAGATTTTGTTTCTTATGATGTATTAGGGGACGTTGTATGTGGTGGTTTTGCAATGCCAATACGTGAAAATAAAGCGCAAGAAATTTATATTGTTTGTTCAGGTGAAATGATGGCGATGTATGCAGCAAATAATATTTCTCGCGGTATTTTAAAATATGCAAATAGTGGCGGTGTACGATTAGGTGGATTAATTTGTAATAGCCGTAATACGGACAGAGAAGCAGAGCTAATTTCAGAGCTTGCCCGCCGTTTAAATACACAAATGATTCATTATGTTCCACGCAATAATGTCGTCCAGCATGCTGAATTGCGTAAGATGACAGTTGCTCAATACAAACCAGAAGACCAGCAAGCAAAGGAATATGAATATTTAGCACAAAAAATATTGGAAAACGATATGATGACGATTCCTACGCCAATAGAAATGGAAGAGCTAGAATCCCTATTAATGGAATTTGGTGTTATTGAGGATGAAGAAACAGCAATCAAAAAATTAGAAGAGCAAGAAGCAGCTACTAAATAAAAGAGATTACTAGAAAAGAGGTGAGATTTGATGAGTACAAAAGTTGAGGAGAGTCAGGCATTAATTGATGAGCTGTTAGAGGTTTATCCGGAAAAAACAAAAAAATTCCGAAAAAAACATTTTCAAATTGCCGATGAAGAGACAATCGAATCTGGCAAATGTTCTATTAAATCCAATATCAAATCACGTCCTGGCGTTATGACCATTCGTGGATGTGCTTATGCAGGTTCAAAGGGAGTTGTTTGGGGACCGATTAAGGATATGATTCATATTAGCCATGGACCAGTAGGGTGTGGCCAATATAGCTGGGGAACCCGAAGAAACTACGCAAACGGTAAGTTGGGCATAAATAATTTTACCGCGATGCAAATAACTAGTGATTTCCAAGAGAGAGATATTGTATTTGGTGGAGATAAAAAGTTAGAGGCATTATGTAGAGAAGTGAAAAAGATGTTCCCACTTGCAAAAGGAATTTCCATTCAATCTGAATGTCCTGTTGGATTAATTGGTGATGATATTGAAGCGGTTGGGAAGAAAATGACCAATGAGCTGGGGATTCCAGTTATTCCAGTTCGTTGTGAAGGATTCCGAGGAGTTAGTCAGTCACTTGGCCATCATATTGCAAATGACACTATTAGAGATCACGTTATGGGTACTCGAGAACTGGCAGAGTCGGGTCCATATGATGTAGCTATTATTGGAGACTATAATATTGGTGGAGATGCATGGGCTTCTCGCATTCTTTTAGAAGAGATTGGCTTGAGAGTTATTGCTCAATGGTCAGGAGATGGATCCATCAATGAATTAGGAATCACCCATAAATCAAAATTAAATCTGATACATTGTTATCGCTCCATGAACTATATGGCTACAACATTAGAAGAAAAGTATGGTATTCCTTGGATGGAATATAACTTCTTTGGACCAACGAAAACAATAGAAAGTTTGCGTGCGATTGCGGCCCATTTTGATGAAACAATTCAAGAAAATGCAGAAAGAGTAATAGCTAAATACCAACTTGAGATGGATGAAATCATTCAAAAATATCGTCCTCGGTTAGAAGGGAAAAAAGTAATGCTCATTATTGGTGGATTGCGTGCCCGCCATACTATCGGTGCTTATGAAGATTTAGGGATGAAAATTGTAGCGACTGGATATGAATTTGCACATAAGGATGATTATGAGAAAACACTATCAGAATTACATGATGGAACCATATTGTATGATGATCCAACTGCATATGATATAGAATTTCTATCAGATAAATTAGATATAGATTTAATGGGTGCTGGTGTAAAAGAAAAATACGTTTATCATAAATTGGGAATTCCATTTAGACAAATGCATTCATGGGATTATAGCGGTCCTTATCATGGGTTTGATGGATTTAAAGTATTTGCAAAAGACATGGATACTGCTATAAATAGCCCTGTTTGGGATCTATTGGCAGCACCATATTAAGTAAAGGAGGGGGGATAATTATGGCAAAAAATCCTGAAATTCAAGATCATAATACTTTATTTCAGAGTGAGAAATATAAAAAACAAGCAGAAAATAAACTGCTATTTGAAGCGCCATGTTCTATACAGGAAGTAGAAGAAACAGAAGATTATTTAAAAACGGAAGAATATAAAGATATAAACTTTAGCAGAGCTGCAGCTACCATTAACCCTGCAAAAGCTTGTCAACCTCTAGGGGCAGTATTAGCAGGTTTGAGTTTTGAAGGAACACTTCCTTTTGTTCACGGTTCTCAAGGCTGTGTAGCCTATTTTCGTAGTCACTTTGCTCGGCATTTTAAAGAACCTGTACCAGCAGTTTCTTCGTCTATGACGGAAGATGGAGCTGTATTTGGAGGAATGAGAAATTTAATTGAGGGGCTTCAAAATAGTAGCGCCTTATATAAACCGAAAATGATTGCAGTAAGTACAACTTGTATGGCAGAAGTTATTGGGGATGATTTAAGTGCATTTATTGAGAATGCACGGATAGAAGGAGCAATCGATAAAGAATTTCCAGTTCCGTTTACCAATACTCCTAGTTTTGTAGGATCTCATATTCATGGTTATGATTCTATGATGCGCTCGATACTTTCCTACTTGTCCGAGAAAAAAGGAGATATAGAAAATAAGGTTCCTACAGATAAAATAAATATTATTCCTGGATTTGATACGTATACAGGTAATTTCGCAGAATTAAAAAGAATTTTAGAACTAATGAATGTAGATTATACCATTCTAGGTGATCATAGTGGCAATTTAGATTCTCCAGCAAATGGTGAATATAACTATTACTATGGTGGCACCAAATTAGAAGATGTTGCACAGGCTCCTAATGCAAATGGAACTATTTTGCTACAAAAATATTCTACTAAAAAAGTAGAAAAGTATATTAAGACATCATGGCATCAAAAAACGATTTCATCGTGGATGCCGATAGGAATTAAAAATACCGATACTTTATTAGAAAACATTAAACAATTGTCTGGTAGAGATATACCAGCTGTTCTCAAAGAAGAACGTGGAAGAGTAGTAGATGCTTTAACTGATTCCCATGCCTATTTACACGGTAAGCGTGTAGCCTTGGCAGGAGATCCAGACTTACTACTTGGGTTAATCTCCTTTTGCTTGGAAGTTGGGATTGAACCAATTCATATCGTTTGCACGAATGGAGATAAAAAATTCAAAAAGGAAGCTGAAGAGCTTTTATTAAAAAGTCCATATGGTATTGGCGGAAAAGTTCACATAGGAAAAGATTTATGGCATATGCGATCTTTATTGTTAACAGAACCCGTTGATTTTGCAATAGGTAGTACACATATGAAGTATTGTGCAAAAGATGCTAATATTCCTTTGGTAAGAATCGGTTTTCCAATTTTTGATCGACATCACATGCATCGATATCCAATTATCGGTTATCAAGGGACATTAAATGTATTGACGTTAATTGTTAATACTATATTGCAACAATTAGATGATGAGGCACCAGATCATAGCTATGATACAGTACGGTAAGTAAGAATTGTCAGCGGGATATCTATAATCTCGCTGACAATCAACTTTTTAGGGATTAAGCGGAAATTTTTTGATAGGGGGGGATTATAGCATGGAGAAATATGTTGTAGAGGCATTTGCTGAACCAGCATGTGAACATAACTCGGTAAATCAGGCACATAAAGGTTGTGTTCAGCCAACTCCTGGTGCGGCATCAGGTGGTTGCTCTTTTGATGGCGCTCAAATTACTCTTCTTCCCATTGTCGATGCAGCACATCTTGTGCATGGACCTATTGCGTGTGGCGGAAATAGTTGGGAAGCGAGAGGAAGTTTAAGTTCGGGGTCCTATCTTTATCAATATGGATTAACTACAGATCTTAAAGAACAAGATATTATCTTCGGTGGAGAGCAAAAATTGAGAGGGGCAATTCATGAAATTGCAGACAGATTTAGTCCACCGGCTATTTTTGTTTATTCGACTTGTGTGACCGCCCTAATAGGTGTAGATTTAGATTCCATTTGTAAAAGCGAAAGCAAAGTAATTGGAATTCCTGTAATTCCAGTGAATAGCCCAGGATTTGTTGGTAGTAAGAATATGGGCAATAGATTAGCTGGTAACGCATTGATGGACCATGTAATTGGAACTGATACTCCTCCAATAGAAACACCATTTGATATAAATTTAATTGGAGAATATAACATTGCCGGAGAAATGTGGGATATAAAAGAACTTTTCGATCAAGTGGGTATACGCATTTTAGCTAATATTACAGGAGACGGAAGGTTTCATAAAATTAGATGGGCGCATAAAGCGAAATTAAATATGGTTGTATGCAGTAGAGCGTTGATTAACATGGCAAGAAAAATGGAAGAAAAATACGATATTCCATATTTTGAAGGATCTTTTTACGGAGCAAAAGAAACAACCCTATCTTTACTAACCATTTCATATATGCTTAACAATCAAGAATTAATGAAAAAAGTCCGAGCTTTTACAAAAGCGCAAGAAGAAAAACTAGCATTTGATTTAACTAAATTTCGTAAAAAATTATTAGGAAAAAGAGCAATACTTTATACTGGTGGGGTGAAAAGTTGGTCTATCATTTCTGCACTCCAAGAACTAGGAATAGAGGTAGTAGGAGTTGGCACAAATAAAAGTACGATGGATGACATTGAACGTATAAAAGAAAGAATTGGAGAATCGGCAAAATTAATAGAATCCGGAGGAGCCAGCAAGATATTAGAAACTTTTCGTAATGAAAGAGCAGATATTATCATTGCTGGGGGGAGAAATATGTATGTTGCCTTAAAAGAACAGATTCCTTTTCTTGATGTAAACCAAGAACGCCATCATGCTTATGCTGGATATGTTGGATTAAAACGGTTAGCAGAACAATTAGTGTATGCATTGGAACACCCGATTTGGGAATTACTTCAATCTCCTTCTCCTTGGAAGGAGGTAGGAAAAGAGTGACAATTGTAAAACTAGATAAGAAACTTGCCATTAACCCACTAAAAGTTAGTCAAACATTGGGTGGAGTTCTGGCGCTTCAAGGATTATTCCGTGCTATCCCGCTTGTACATGGATCTCAAGGTTGCGCTGCTTTCATTAAAGCACTTATGACACAGCATTATCGGGAACCAGTTTCTATTCAAACGACTGCTCTTCAGGAAATGAATATTATCTTTGGTGGGGAAAGAAGCACAATAGAAGCAATGGAGACAATACTTAACAAACATCATCCTTCATTGATGGCAGTATTAAGTACTGGTTTAACGGAAACTGCTGGAGATGATTTAATAGGAACCATTAAAAACTATTTAAAAACAAATGAACCAAACTGTTTTATTTTCCCTGTTGCTTTACCAGATTTTGAAGGATCGTTAGAATCTGGCTTTCAATTAACCGTTGAAGCGATGATACGTGGTTTAGTGGAACAGCAGAAGTTTACATTACCGTTGAAAAAAAAACAAAACCAAATTAATTTGCTAGCAGGATCTTTTTTAACGGCAGGAGATGTAATGGAAATAAAAAAAATTATCCAATCATTTGGATTTTCTGTCATAACAGCACCAGATATCTCCACTTCGTTAACAGGATCTTTACAAAAAGGTTTTTCCCCATTATCACAAGGGGGGGCTACGAGGGAGCAATTACAGGGATTATTTGAATCGGAAATGACAATTGCTGTGGGAACTAGTTTGGAAAAATCAGCTCAAATGTTGGAAGCAGCAGCAGGAGTACCTTATCGGTTGTTTCCTAGCTTAACAGGATTAAAAGCTAATGATGAATTTTTTTCTTTTTTGCAATCGTTAAGTGGAAAAAAAGGAGACTCATTTTACCAGTGGGAAAGGGATAATTTACTTGACTGTATATTGGATTCCCATTTTTACTTTTCTGGGAAAAAAATAGTTATTGGCTTAGAACCAGATCATCTTTTTTCTATTGTTAACGTCTGCAAAGAATTAGGCGGAACGATAGATGGATTAGTCAGCAGCTTTTCAGCTAAGGTGCTATCAACTATGGAGGAAGATATATTCATCGGTGATTTAGACGATTTAGAAACCATGGCTGATAATGCGGATCTGTGGATAAGTAATTCTCATGGTGAAAAGGGAGCAGATAGGAAAAATGTTGCATTCCTTCCAATAGGTTTTCCAATTTTTCATCAAATTGGTAGTTCCTTATTTACAAGTGTTGGATACCGAGGAACAACGAATTTGATTATAAAAATGAGTAATTTATTAATGTAAAAGAAAGTGGGGGGTTACATATGAAAATCGCCTTTGCTACAGATGATGGAAAACATGTTGACACACATTTTGGCTATACAGAGTCTTTTGATATTTATGATATTTCAAAGGAGAAATATGAAAAGGTTCAAACTAGAGTTGTTTCATGTGCTAGCGAGATAAGTGAAAATAATCGAATTGACTATCGAATAAATAGAATAGTAGATTGTAAATTACTTTTTATTACACAAATAGGACCAGCTGCAGCCGCTCGGGTAACTAGAAATAAGATTATGCCCATTAAAGTTAAGGAAGGAACGTTAATACAAGAGCAGTTGGATCGATTGCTGTTGTTGTTACAAAGCAAGCCACCATTGTGGTTAGCAAAAGCGTTAAATAGTGAAAAGGAGAGTAAATTATAGGGAGTAAGAAAAGGAGATAGGTATGAGTTTGGAACAAAATCAAGATAAACCGATTGATTTTTCTAGTCGTTATAGCCGTCAGTTAAAGTTGGTAGGCTTAGAGGGGCAACAAAAGTTAAAAGATGCAACAGTATTTATAGCTGGGATTGGTGGATTGGGCGGAACAACAGCCATTTATCTTGCGGCAGCAGGAGTCGGAAAATTAATCATTTTTCATGAAGGGAATATTGCTTTGCCAGATTTAAATCGCCAAATTTTAATGGAGAGCAATAAAGTAGGAAAACAAAGAATACCAAGTGCTCTTAACAGCATTAAACGGATAAACCCAGAAGTGATAGTGGAAGCTTATCCGGAAAAAATTAGTTATGAAAGGGTTTATCCATTAGTAAAAAGGGCTGATGTAGTAGTAGATGCTCGTTATGATTTTCCAGAAAGATACGAATTAAATCGCCTTTGTGTAGATACTGGAAAAATAATGGTTGAAGCAGCTATGTCAGGATTTGAGATATCCTTAACAACCATTAAACCAAAAGAAACGGCATGTCTTGCATGCGTATTTCCCCAGCAGGACCCGAAATGGGAGCCGCTTGGATTCCCAGTACTTGGAGCAACATCAGGTATAGCAGGTTGTTTAGCCGCCATGGAAGTAGTAAAAGTGATAACAGGTATCGGTGAACCTTACTTCAATAAATTATACCGTTTTGATTCTTTACAATTTCAGTCTTCCACTTTTTCTTTAAAAAGAAATCCATTATGCACACATTGTGTTGGAAAGAGGGATGAATGATGTTCGATAAAAACTTGCAAGATTTATATGATGCGGAAGATTTTTTTGAGTTCTTTAAGGTGCCATATCATCCAGAAATATTAAATGTATCCCGTGTTCATAT
This sequence comes from Bacillus sp. 522_BSPC, assembly GCF_001076885.1. Lineage (GTDB taxonomy): Bacteria > Bacillota > Bacilli > Bacillales > Cytobacillaceae > Niallia > Niallia hominis. The sequence continues at coordinate 2,675 of NZ_JVDT01000116.1, read as the reverse complement.
ATTAAAGCAATTTCAAAAATATCTAAAAGAAAGTGGTTACTTTGAAAGTAATGAAAGTGAAAAAGAAATATGGAATATTCAAAGAGCTTTATTATTTAGAGCATATCGAGATTGTGTTAAACCTACCCCAATAAGACAAAAATTTTTCCCAGAGTTTTATAAAAAGAATGGAGCTTTTTTTGCTTTTGATCAAATTAGACAAAGGGAGGAGAAAAAGTGATGTATTGGACAGAGGAGGCAACCAACAAATTAATAGAAATAGTAGAAAAACAAAAAAGAAAAGAAAATGGCATTCGAATTATTGCTCAACCTGATGATATAGAGGGCTTCACATATGAGCTATACTGGGAACATCAAGTAATGCCTACTGATGAAACAATAAAACAGGAAGGATTAAATATTTTTATAGATAAACAGTCACATCAGCTATTAGAGGATACAGTCGTTTATTTTACGATTCAAGAAGGTAAAGAGGGGATATTTATCATGAAAACAACCTCTGACTGTTCAACTTGTTCCACTGTTTGTTTTTAATTAAAGGAAAGGGAGAAGGGGTGTAATAGTGAATATTCAATTTTGTGATACTACTCTAAGAGACGGTGAACAAACAGCTGGAGTTGTTTTTACAGCCTATGAAAAACAAATGATTGCAACACTTTTAGCAGATGCAGGTATAGAACAAGCGGAAGTTGGAATTCCTGCAATGGGAGTAGAAGAACAAAAAGTTATTCACTCTTTAGTAGAAATGCAGCTTCCAATCCAATTAATCACATGGAATCGAGCAGTTAAGGCAGATATAGATGCATCTATACAAACGGGAGTAAATTGGGTTCATATCTCGATACCAACTTCAGAAATCATGATGAAGCATAAATTAAAGAGAAATAAGGAGGAAATAGCTCTCCAGATTCAGCGAGTAGTGGCTTATGCACAATCTTTTAATCTACATGTATCTGTTGGATTTGAAGATGCGTCGAGATCGTCTCTTTCTTTTTTGATGGAGTTAATTCATTTATTATATCAAAATGGAGTGAAGCGATTTCGTTATGCTGATACAGTTTCCGCATTATATCCTTATACAGCTGAAAGGAATATAAAGGAATTAGTAAGGAATTGCCCAGAAGATATTGAACTGGAAATACATTGTCATAATGATTTTGGCTTAGCAACAGCTAATACACTAGCTGCTATCCAGGCAGGAGCAAAATGGGCCAGTACAACAGTTGGTGGCATCGGAGAAAGGGCAGGTAATGCAGCTTTTGAAGAAGTAGCTATGGCATGGAAGCACTTATATAACGGCAAGATAAATGTAGATACTACCTATTTTCATTCACTAAGCGACATGGTATTTCAATCCTCAGGTAGACGAATTCCCGAAGCGAAGCCTATTGTAGGATCGAAGGTGTTTACCCATGAATCTGGTATACACGTAGATGGTTTATTAAAATATAGTAAAACCTATCAAACCTTTGATCCAATGGAAGTTGGCCAGAATCACCATTTCGTTTTAGGAAAGCATTCAGGTTTAAAAGCAATCTACTATTTTTTAGAACAAGAAGGCATACAACTTGAAACAGGGAAAGCGCAAGTACTCCTTGATTATGTGCGTTCTAACATGAACGAAACGAAGAAAACAATCGAAATAGCAGAATTGAAAAGTGTTATTTTTCAATTAGACAAATAGCTACTGAGTAATAATTGTTCAAATAAAAAATAGGAATAGTGATACCTATTTTTTATTTGAACAATACAAGTTAAAATCACTATTACTTCTTAATTTATTTCCATATAATTTTCTTCTTATAGCATTGTTTTTTGGAAAAGTAATGATTGGGATGCTTAAATTAATGCCAAGTTTTTCTGACTATATTCCTCGATTTTATCCTTTTTTTGAATCTACTATTAATATACCTTTCCAAATGTTTTCTCTTTATCGCTAAATAATATGTTCTTAATAGACAGAAAGACTCCGAATGAATGTTAGAATGATGGGTTGGTGGAAGGAACACCTACATTGATGGAAGTTTCACTCTTCGTATTAGCCCTGTATAAATGTTTGCTTTTCTTATATGATAGGGAAAGAAATAGGGATATGATTAATGGAGAGGATAGTGTGTTAGACATGCGATTAAAGTATGGTAAAAAGATAACAGAACGGAAAATTCGTTATGATTCTACAACAGAAGATTATCCATGCAAACTTCTTCACGCTGATACTAGGAAAATTACACTTTTACATCAAGTTGAAAAGCCGTTTGAAATGAGGAAGGGGAAACAAAAGCTAGTTATTCCAAAAGGGACATTTACGTTTGCCTATTATTGGTTAGATCAGCCATATAATTTATATTTTTGGAGAGATACAACTGGAAAATATTTAGGTGCATATTTTAATATTGTTAGAAAAAATTGGATTCAAAATGATATTGTATTGTTTGAAGATTTAATCATTGATCTTGTAGTAAAACCAAATGGTACTTATTATATTTTAGATCAAGAGGAACTACCAATTCCTTTGCAAACTTTTGAAAATGGCTATGTAGATGATGCCTTACATATGTTGTTAGAGAGGAAAGACAATATCATTGAAGAGGTAAAGGCTGAAACGAAGCTTTTTTTAGATAGAATAAAAACTGTATGAGTAAAATGTTTGTGGGAGAATAAATATCCTTTTTGTC
>NZ_JVDT01000115.1 GCF_001076885.1 Bacillus sp. 522_BSPC | reverse complement strand
TCTACTTTTTTCGATATTTTCTGACTATGAAAAAGGTATGTGGGACAAAGAATATTTTTAAAGTCGCCTAAATATGATAGAATTAATTTGCCATAAAGTATTTTGATAAGTGACCCCGTGACCTTCGTAAGAAGGGTGATTCGCCAAAATCAAGGATCATTTTCATATATTTTGTGGCTTCGCTATTTATATCCTCCGACATGCCACTTATCTTCCCCAAGCTGATAAAGAAGCTATGAATCCAATTTATACATGTTAAGAAACGATTTAGATAAAACCTGACTAATTGGCGGCTGCCTTTTGCTTTTTTCCTTTGAAGAATTTTCTTCACTCGTTCTAAAACTGTATGAATAGTATGTTGAAAATACGGGATGAGAAAGTCCGGAAGAATAGAGATATTCACTTCACATTGTAAACATCTTAGGCGACAAATTGGGATCCGTACGGTTGTCTCATCAGTTATTCCATAACGCCAGTAATAGCCGTTACGATGAAGATTCCCATGGGAATGACATTTGCAGTTTGGGCATTGATCAAACAATGGAAATTCATTCTTTTTTCCTCTTTCCCCATACTCCACTAGGCTAATACCAAAATCATGAAATTTGATCATAAAAAAACTCCCCCTTCTAATATGCAAAAAATTTAGCACATTATTCCAGAGAAGTATATAAACAATTCTGAAGGAATTTGAAAATTCCAACGGTATTTGAGAGGATATAAAGTGACAGTTTACAGAAATAGCGAGAAAATGAAAGAGCTTCGAGTCTCTGTAAAACAAAAAGGTTGGATAGATGATGACTCTGAAGATTTACATTTATATCGACTACCTGACGGAAAATATACGGTAGCTTCTGGTAATCACCGCATATTTTTATCGCATCAAATAGACATACAAAAGATTAACGCGATGGTTTCCCTTTTAATTCCAGAAAGCTACATACCCGAGAATATAAAAGCCAAAATAAAAGATTATGAGGATAAAGAGAAGACATACCAAATAGAAGTGGAAAAGATCCGCGAATCCTTGGAAGCCCTTGGAGAAATTCGCAAAAACGTAAAAGATGAATTTACTTATAAGAACTTTTGTAATCTAAGAGATGAAATGTATAATAAACGTCAATATCTCCTTCTTAAATTAGCCAAATTTTTAAACTTGGTACCCCATGAAGCAACAGAGTAATCGATATTACCTAATAGAAAATCTGTTCCTATTTATGTAGTAAAACAAAGAAGACTGCAAAATATCCAATCGAATATCTTTGCAGCCTCTTTTCCCTTTTCATTATACATTAAGCTTTTCCTGTTGAAGGAAGTGTTTTTCCTTCTTCACCAATAGTTAAATGAACATCTTTATTAAAATCTATATTTAAAATTGTAATAGTTAAATCGAGACCAAAAATTGTAATTAGCATAAAAGTCACCACCTTTATTAAAAAATACATATAAGCAATCATATTATTAATAAAAATAATTGCTTGTCCTTCCAATATAAGATATGAAAAATTTTAAACTATTGATTGTGTAGATAAATAATTTTAATCTTCTTTAGTACCCTTTCTCTTTATCTGCTCTTCCAATTTTTCTCTCTTCCACTTCACCTAAAAGAATATTATTATACATTCTTCTTTCAGATTTTTTAGATTATCCCCTTTTCTTAATAACATTACTTATTGCTCTCTGAACCGAAATCCATTTTTACAAATCCTATTTCTTAATGAAGATTCAAATTCCATTAATTTTTCACCTTTCTAGGTATAAAAGGTGGTCTTATAAAGAAGAATACCTATTAATTACTTCAGAAGGAGAAAAATTATGTTTGTATTACTAACGAGAATACTCATTGTTTTCATTTCATGGTGCGGATTTTTTGTAATTCCTAAAAAATCTATCTTTAAGTTTTTACCAGTTACTCTGTTTTCAACTATATTTTTATTAGTGGAAACATTACTCTCCATGGAATTTAAATGGTGGAAAGTAAAAGGTGGGATAAAAGGGAAAATTAATAATGCCTTTACATTTATTTTCGGTCCTTATTTTGTCGGAAATATCATCATTTTTCATTTCACCTATAAAAAATTTTGGCTATATGCCCTCCTAAATGGCATTATGGATTATTTACTAGCATATCCACTCAATAGCTTTTTTGAAAAACATAATTTTTATAAGCTCAAAAAGGTAAATAGTCTTTTTCTTTTCCTATCTGCCTATCTATATGCAATGCTAAATTATGGATTTCAAAAAATAATCGATAAAAATGAGCCAAATAATGAGCTCAACAACAGACCAATATAAGAAAATTCAAATTATGGTGATACAGGAACTGTATTAGCATAATTTTTTTGTTAGGATTAGTATAAAACAATTGTCACATAAATTAATTCTTCTACTGGATCTTAGTTGCAAAAAAGGTTTCAAAAAATGTTAGTAATGGATTCAGGAGTTAGTATGAAGTTTAGACAGGATTGATTATGTCAAGGAAGCATAGCCGACTAAGAAAATGATGATTTTTTTCTATATTTTTTTAATATTTCCAGGTGTAAGGTGGGCATCATTTCATTTATTTTTTGACTTACCCTTACTCCCACAAAAGAAAAAAGCCCCGGCACCTACAGCGCCAAGGCTTCTACTTCTTAATACATTTCCATGTATTGATCTCTCTCCCAAGGATGGACTTGCGTTCTGAACATGTCCCATTCAATCTCTTTTGCCTCAACAAAGTGAACAAGGATGTGCTCGCCTAGTGCGTCGATCATTGTTTCATTTTGTTTTAATTCTTCTAATGCATGGGCTAGGGTTGATGGTAAGTCAACAATGCCTTCTGCAATTCTTTCTTCTTTGCTCATGATATAGATATTTCTATCTACAGGAGCTGGAGGAGTCAATTGGTTGGCAATTCCGTCAAGTCCTGCTTTAAGTAAAGCTGCCATAGCTAAGTATGGATTTGCTGCTGGGTCCACGCTACGTACTTCTACACGAGTGCTTAGGCCACGTGATGCTGGAATACGCATTAATGGGGAACGATTTCGAGCAGACCATGCTACATAGCAAGGTGCCTCATAGCCAGGAACTAGGCGTTTATATGAGTTTACAGTCGGGTTAGTAATAGCAGTAAAGCTAGTAGCGTGCTTACCGATACCGGCAATAAATTGAAGTGCTGTATCGCTTAATTCTAACTCACCTTTTGGATCGTAGAAAACATTCTCGCCGTTTTTGAATAAGGAAAGGTTGCAGTGCATCCCTGATCCGTTCACGCCAAATAAAGGTTTTGGCATAAATGTTGCATGTAGACCATGCTTACGAGCAATTGTTTTTACTACTAATTTGAATGTTTGAATTTGGTCACATGCTGTAATTGCATCTGCATATTTAAAATCAATTTCATGCTGACCAGGTGCTACTTCATGGTGAGAAGCTTCAATTTCAAAGCCCATTTCTTCTAATTCTAATACGATATCACGACGACAGTTTTCCCCTAAATCTGTAGGTGCTAAATCAAAGTAACCACCATTATCGTTAAGTTCTAGAGATGGTGCGCCTTTTTCATCCAATTTGAATAAGAAAAATTCTGGCTCAGGTCCAAGATTAAAGTCAGTGAATCCTAAGTCTTCCATCTCTTTTAATATTCTTCTTAGATTATTACGAGGATCGCCTTCAAATGGTGTTCCATCTGGGTTGTAGATATCACAAATCAAACGTGCAACTTTCCCTTTTTCAGCTGTCCAAGGGAAAACGACCCAAGTATTTAGATCAGGATATAGATACATATCTGATTCTTCAATACGAACAAATCCTTCGATAGAGGAACCATCAAACATCATTTTGGTATCCAATGCCTTATCTAGCTGGCTGATTGGAATCTCCACATTCTTGATTGTTCCTAAGATATCCGTAAATTGTAAGCGGATAAATTTTACGTTACTTTCACTTGCAAACTTTCTAATGTCATCTTTAGTGTAATTTTTAGCCACGACTATTCCTCCACTCCCTACTTTTCTTCTTATCTATTTTTGAAAATAACGAGACATGTCTCCTTGTCTCATAGAGGGACGATGAGTATTATTAAAGCGACCTGCATTTAATAATTCTTTGCGCAATAATTTGCGTAAATCCTCATCCGATAATTCTCTGCGTGCTTTTTCTGCTTCTTTCTTCACTTCATCTGTCAGCACTTGTTTTTCTTGAACAGAGAAAATTTGTTTAATTCCAGCAAGGTTTACTCCTTGATCAATTAGATCTTTAATCTCCAATAATTTATCAATATCCGATAATGAAAAAAGTCTTCTATTGCCATCTGATCTTGCTGGAGCCACTAATTCGTGTTCTTCATAGTAACGAATTTGTCGAGCAGACAGCTCTGTTAATTGCATGACAATACTTATTGGAAAAAGAGGCATCGATCGACGAATTTGACTACCAGACATAGCATTCGGCTCCTTTAAATTGATTTAATCCACCTTCATTATATGATTGGGAAAAAAAGATGTCAACTAATGTTACAAATTCTTCCCAATTCATGTGACTGATTACTATATTCAAATAGTAATCAGTTTTTGTTCTAGTAATCGGTTAATCGCGATACATATCGCAATTTTCACATGGGAATAGGTTAATCCCCCTTGTACGTAAGCTACATATGGTGGTCGGATTGGACCATCTGCTGTTAATTCGATGCTTGCCCCTTGAATAAACGTTCCTGCTGCCATAATAACATCATCTTCATAACCTGGCATGTAATTTGGATATGCCGTCACATGGGAGTTTATTGGCGATGCATATTGAATGGCTTGGCAAAAAGCAATCATTTTGTCTTTATCATCAAACTGAACAGACTGAATAAGGTCTGTTCTCTTTGTATTCCAGCTAGGAGAGGAATTCATTCCTAATCGCTCTAGCATTGCTGCTGTGAAAATAGCTCCTTTTAAGCTTTGTCCAACAACATGTGGAGCAAGGAAAAAACCTTGGTACATTTCTTGAAGGCTATAAAGAGAAGCACCCGCTTCAGCTCCGATTCCAGGGGAAGTCATTCGATAAGAACATGCTTTTACAAACTCCTCTTTCCCAACAATATATCCACCCGTTTTCGCTATTCCGCCACCTGGATTTTTAATTAACGATCCAGCCATTAAATCTGCACCAACATGGCATGGCTCGAGATCTTCTACGAACTCTCCATAGCAATTATCAACAAATACAACGACATCTTCTTTAATCTCTTTTACAAAGGCAATCATTTTCTCAATCTCCGCAATTGGAAAAGAAGGTCTTGTTGCATACCCTTTGGAGCGTTGTATGCCAATCATTTTTGTATTTGCATGAATGGATGTAGCAATTTTTTCATAATCAGGCTGCCCGTTTGGAAGCAATTCCACACTGTTATAGCCAATATTAAACTCACGTAGAGATCCTATGCCTTCGCCTCTAATTCCTACGATTTCTTCTAATGTATCATATGGTTTACCTGTAATATACAGAAGTTCATCGCCAGGCCGCAAGATCCCAAACAGCGCTGTGCTAATAGCATGTGTTCCAGAAATAATTTGTGGTCGCACCAAACCAGCTTCCCCACCAAATACTTCTGCATAAATGCTTTCTAACGTGTCACGGCCATTATCATCATATCCATAGCCAGTTGATGGGATAAAGTGGGATTCACTTACCCGGTGATTTTGAAAGCTTGATAAGACACGAAATTGATTGGTATCGATTCTTTTATCAATAGCTTGATGGACTTCTTTAATTTGTTCTTCCACTTCATTTACTAACGTTTCTAGCTGTGTTCCATATGTTAACTGCTTATACATCTATTTCTCCCATTCCTCTACTTCTATCGGCTTTTTATATTTTAAAATAGCATGTTCTTTTAAGGCATACCCTTTACATAAATAGGTTTGTGTTTCTTCATCAAAAATTAAGCTCCGAAGTACTGTCTCATTTTTAAGCTGTGACAATAATTTACCATTATTGCTTTCAACCGTTGTTTCATAATATTCCATGTTTTCAATCATGATTTGTTCAATCGTTTGCTTCAGCCTTTCCCTGTCTTCCTTATCAAAAGCGCTAATTAAAATGCTTTCTGTCTTTGATGTTGGCACAAATTTCGAATGCACCAAATCTTTTTTATTATAGACAGTTAAATGTGGAATCGCAGGTATTTCCAAATCTTCTAGTAATTTATGTACTGTTTCCTCATGCTGATAATATTCCTCATTTGAGCTATCCACAATATGAAGCAATAAGTCTGCTTCGCGTACCTCTTCTAAGGTAGACCGGAATGCGGCAACTAATGTTGTTGGCAAATCTTGAATAAATCCTACTGTATCCGTAATAAGTGCCGAAAAGCCACTTGGCAAAATCAATTTTCTAGTCATTGGATCTAATGTTGCAAACAAGATATCTTCTTCAAATGAATCTGCTTCTGAGAGACGATTAAACAAAGTAGATTTTCCTGCGTTCGTATAACCAACTAATGCGATTTGGAAGGCTCTATTTTTCTTCCGTCTTTCACGATAGCGATCTCTATGTTCGACAATAACGCTTAATTGGCTTTTAATATCATCAATTCTTCGTCTAATATGTCTTCGATCTGACTCAAGCTTCGTTTCACCAGGCCCTCTTGTCCCAATCCCTGCGCCAAGTCTGGATAATTGGAGACCTTGTCCACCTAATCGCGGCAAAAGGTATTGCAATTGGGCTAGCTCTACTTGAAGCTTCCCTTCTTTTGATCTTGCCCTCGATGCAAATATATCTAGAATAAGCTGGGTGCGGTCAATGATTCTTGCATCCAAATTCTTTGATACATTGCGAACCTGACTTGGTGATAATTCATCATTAAAAATGATTAAGTCTGCTTCTAATTCTTCTGCAAGAGTTTCTAATTCTTCTACTTTCCCTTTGCCAATATAGGTAGAAGGATGAATTCTTTCTCGCATTTGCGTTAATGTTGCAACTACTTGTCCATTCGCTGTTTTCGTTAAATTTGCAAGTTCTTCCATTGAATATTCAAATCTGGCAGCGTCATTTTGTGTTTCACAACCAACCAGGATTACTTTTTCTTTATCAACTTTGGTTTCTTTCAACTATGTAACCCTTCTTTCCATGCCGAACTTCATCTATTATAGCAAACAAAATCCAATTCATCTATTTGCTCTTTATAAGATTACCCAAATTATAACGAAGTAAAAATGAATTTGAAAAAGAATGTAAAAAAGCTATTCCAAAAAGTAAACAACTCTTTTAAGAATAGCCTATAAACCTTATTTTTCATTAGAGTCTAACAGTAAATCATTACTTCTTATTGTCATTAGTTCGTATTTATCATAATTACTTTGCATTAATAAGCGCATGGCTTGGGCTCTTATCGATTTCTCGATGATATTGCGGATGTATCGACCATTTGAAAAGCTTTTTGGATGCTGGATATTTCGTACATAGGAAAGATGTTCTTTTAGTTTTTTTTCCGCCTCATGGCTTAATGCATATTCTCTTTCTTTTAGCATACGATCTGCAATCTCCATTAGCTGATCGGTGGAATAATCAGGAAAGTCAATGACAAGGGGGAACCTAGAGTGGAGACCAGGGTTTAAGGATAGAAAAAAATCCATTTCCCTTGAATAGCCTGCCAATATTAAAATAAAGTCATGCTGTTTATCTTCCATATGCTTTACTAATGTATCGATTGCTTCTTTTCCAAAATCCTTCTCTCCGCCTCGCCCTAGCGAATAGGCCTCATCAATAAATAAAATTCCTCCCATTGCTTTTTTTACAAGATCCCTTGTTTTCTGGGCTGTATGTCCGATATATTCGCCAACTAAATCAGCACGCTCTGCTTCAATTAAATGACCTTTTGATAAGACATTCATTTTTTGAAAAAGCTTGCCAATTAGCCTTGCAACCGTTGTTTTCCCTGTACCTGGATTGCCTTTAAACATCATATGCAGTGCCTGTTTCCCCGTTTTCAGACCATTTTCTTCTCGCTTTTTATTGACATAAATCCATGCGTATATCTCTTTTATCATTTTTTTCATTTCATCCATGCCTACAAGGCTTCCTAATTCAGCCTCAATTTCCCTAAGTGCTTCGTGTTCACTTGGAACAGTTCTTTTGATTGACTCAGCTTCTGGCTTTTCCTTTGGAAGAACCTTCTTTTTCTGTGAATTGATTACTACGCTGATCTGTCCATTATTCTTCATCCGGATTGGATGCTCCAAAAGCCACACCTCCTCTTAAAACAAAACGCTAAAAATCTCGCCCATCAAAAGCTTCATTTATGAATTTTTTAAGTATTTTAATCTATTCATACTGTTTGCCACTATTCCCCATTGTTAATGTATATTCAGAACCTCTTCTATTCATTAAACTATTTTAGATTATTTTTTTATCCCCATACAAAGCCTAGTCTGTAACAAGAAATAATCCTATTTTAAACGAATATTTTAGTTGGGTGGATTGGTAAGATAAACCTTAATTTATTTGCTCTTCATGGTAAAATAGAGGGAATTATTTTTAATATTCAAAGATTTATTTTGTATCATAGGGGGGATATAGAAATGGCTAGTATTTTTTTAACTTCAAATGGCTTTTTTACAGAAACAATAAAAGGTGAGTTTTTAGCCACACTTAAAAAACAAAGGATAAATCCGAAAGCTGTCATTATTACTACGGCCTCCACACTTAAAGAAAAAAATAGACTTGCCCTTAAAACGAAAAATGATTTTTTCGAAATGGACATAAAGCATGTCGATTTTAT
>NZ_JVDT01000114.1 GCF_001076885.1 Bacillus sp. 522_BSPC | reverse complement strand
GTATGAGTAAAATGTTTGTGGGTAGAAAATAATTTACCCTCTGGTTTGGTTGGTGGTCGTTAGACCGCCAACCAAACGCAAGCGCGGTAGTATGAGCAAAAATAAAGAAAAAGGGACTTTCTTTTTGTATAGTAGTGTTTGCGGACAAAACATACAAAAGGAGAAAGTCCCTATGAAACAAAATACCATAAAACTACCTACATTAAAAGAAATAGAAAGTGATTTATTTAAAACATTACAGGAAACTTTTTCGGAAGTTCTCGAGGAGCTGTTAACTGGGTATGACAGAGAAATAGCTGAACAACGAGATAAAGGAAGATATCAACTCAAAGATAAGAGAGCGATTCAGATGGACACCTTATTTGGATCTGTTTCAATTAAGCGAAATTACTATTGGGATCGTATCGGCAACAAATATGTCTATTTATTAGATCAATATTTACAGTTTGAGGGCGGTAAAGGATTTAGTCCAGTTGTGGAAGAAATGGCGATGGAATTGGCGGTTACTGGGCCATCATACAGACATGCATCTTCTACGTTAGAAAAATTACTTGGATACTCTGTAGCTAGTCATGAAGCGATTCGTCAACATTTATTACAAACAGAAGTTGTACCGAGCTTGCCAATCGAACCAAAAAGAAAGGTATTATTTATCGAAGTAGATGGCTTATTTATTAAACGGCAAGGTGGTAAGAAGCGCGGACGAGAAGAAAAGATCGCAGCTATCCATGAAGGTTGGTCTATGAATGGAAAGAGAGCCAGTCTTGTGGGAAAACGGCATTTTATTCATAAAGCAGAAGCACCTTTCTGGGAAGAGTTAGAACAATTTTTAATGGATACGTATCATTACGATCCAACTACTCATCTTTTAGCTATCAATGGGGACGGAGCTAGTTGGATAACTGCGTGCAGAGAGTATTTTCAAAAGAAAGCTTTTTTCACGATAGACAGATTCCACGTAGCTCGAGAAATCCAACGTATTTTTAAAGAACATCCTAGATATAAAGCGATACGAAAAAAGCTAGCTAAGTATGATGGAGAGGGATTATTAGTAGAGTTAAATAGTGCAGTGGCGACCCTGGATACAGAGAAAAAAGAAGAACGATTAGAAGCATTAATTAACCAGCTTTCTCCATATCCCGAGGCACTTGGAGACTATAGAATTTGGTTACAGGAACAAGGAATAGATACGAGTGATATGCGTCCGATGGGCAGCGCAGAAGGAACCATGAGTGTGTTTGCCAAGCGTCTGAAAAACGGAAGGGCATGGAGTGAAAAAGGAATAGATGCATTTATTCGATTCATGGTTGGCTTAAAAGATGGATTAGATATTAAAACACTGATCGGAACAATGACGAAACGATTGGAAGAGAAGGAATCAAATCATATAAAACCAAAATACTACCGTGAAAAACTAACCAAAACAGCAGGACAGGCAACAAGACAAAACATTGCCTATTTGAGTCAAACAACAGGAAAGCCACTATATCATGCGTTAAAAGCATTACAAGGATTTTAAAAAGGATTGTCGACGTTTAACTGTAAACTGTATTCTAAAAGGTTATGGATTTTAACAACATAGAAAACGCAGAGTGGATTGGAGCGAAAGGCACTTGACTCCTGCGGGACATAGAGGAAAGGTCGAGACCCCACAGCCGGAACGGCGAGGAGGCTCGACTTCCTCCCCGCGGAAAGCAAGTGCCTGTAGCGGAAAGGAACGGTCTATTGATCCCAAAAAATTTTACGAAAACAGCCTGACTATAAATAGAGTAAGTATAGAAAGCGTTAACAATAGAGATAGCAAACACACTGAAAAAGAGAGAAATTCCGACGATAAAAAATTTCTCCCACAAATACTTGACTCAAACTTTCTCATAAATCCTTTTGAAATTCCGTTCATTCTCAACTAGAATAATATAATCACCTGCATCAATCCCAGTATGGATAAACTGAATTACTTCCTCCATATAGTTTTTCCTATCGATATAAAAAAATAATACATGTAATTTTTCTTTCCCTTCTAAAAATTGCCTCTTTATATATTCCAATTAAGCACCTCTCCCTTTTTTCTAATTCCATTATAGTAGATTTTCTAATAAAAGTAAGTCTCAGATATTGGGGGAAATAAGCAGAAGCCGAAAGATAAGAAGAATTTTTCGATTATCCTCTAATTGGATAACTGAGAGTTGAAAGTTTAGGAAAAGGCTGGGACAAAACTAAATAACTAATTTTTAAAGACGAACAATCTCTAAGTTAACTCTTAAATAAAGCTAATTTCTCATGATGATTAGCTATGTTTTAAATATAGTCAAGTGTAAAAATAAGTCGTTCCATTGCGCTACAGACACTGCACTTGAGGCCACTGAAAAAGTGATTACCTGGTGAATCGGTAGTTACCAAACCATTCTAACTTAGTG
>NZ_JVDT01000113.1 GCF_001076885.1 Bacillus sp. 522_BSPC | reverse complement strand
CTCAACTTTCGCAGAGTGATATCGGCAAATAAGCCTTGATATAATTAGGAAGGCCAGCGATCCACTGTTCAAGTTGACTTTGAATTATTTTTTTGATTTTCTTATTCGTTTGTTTAAGTGCATCTTGAAGAAGCTCGATCAATTGCTGTAATGCGACAGCCCAATCAAGTTCATTTACTTCATCGCATAATTCGTAAAACAGACCACCTATTGTGCGTTGATCGGTATTACAGCGATTCTGCCACGACAGAACGATAAAACGAGAAAACACAATCGTTGTATGGCAAATAAGCGCGTCATATGAACGGCTTTGGAATTCTTTTTCAAGTTTCAAAAGAGATTTGGCCGCCTTAAAGAATACCTCGATATCCCAGCGCATTCCATAGATTCGGACGATCTCCTGTTCTGAAAGAGTGCAGTCTGTGCTGAGGATGGCAAGCCAGTCGCTTTTCTTATTTCTGTTTTGAATGAATACCACTTTAATTGGTGTTCCATTAGCCATGATCGTATGGATGGAACGAAGAATTCCTTTCTTGGATTGAATGGGTCCAGCTAGGCGGTATAGTTGCTTTAAAGAAACCATCTCCCCGTTTACGTTATAACGTTGTTTTGTTTCTTTGACCATACCAATTACGTCTAATCCTTGATCCACAATAGACTTTACAAGTGGTGGCAATGTAAACCAAGAATCCATAAGGACATAACTTGCATCTATCCCATTGGCTAATGCACGTTTAATCATGTCAGGAACTTGTTCAGGCTCAGTTTGTAATGCATTTTCTCGACGCTTGTATCCACAAGTACGTTTATCAATTTTTTCAGAGATACCATTGATTTGAGACTTTTTTGAACTGACTAAAGAAAAGTCAATTGGCATAAATGTATAGCCATCTGACCAGCCCAAAGTGAGCATACGAAACCCCTTAAAGAAACGCATTTTCAGGGAAGCATGATCAAAACAACGAGCGAGAAGCTCTACCTTTTTACTACGATTTCGGTCATACGCAGAATCATCGATAATCAGTACTTTTGGACGCTCTTTATTCGTAAGGCGAGTCACCTTTTGAATAGTAAAAATGCTCAACAGTAGTAAGAAACGGCGCCAATTAAAAGTTGATTGGTTTAAAAAGCGATAGACGGCATCTTTGGCTGGAAACTGATCGGCTTTCTTTGAATCAAGAAGTGAAAACCAATTTTTGTGCTGGAAAATCAAACAGA
Organism: Bacillus sp. 522_BSPC; assembly: GCF_001076885.1. Lineage (GTDB taxonomy): Bacteria > Bacillota > Bacilli > Bacillales > Cytobacillaceae > Niallia > Niallia hominis. The sequence continues at coordinate 52,356 of NZ_JVDT01000113.1, read as the reverse complement.
AAACAAGCTGAAATAAGTAGGAACAGCTGAAACCGAAGGATTTTTTAATTCCTGCTTGGCGCAGGTGTTTATTCATTTCAAGCTCAGAAAAAACCGAATTAAGTTCTTTTGGTAGTTGATTGTTTTGGCTATTTTGGTCTATCATATAGGGAGCACCTCTTCTGTATGGTAGTGTTTTCTCTACAATTACACTATACCAAAGAATGAGGTGTTATTTCATTTTATTAAACACTGTCAAGCAACATATTTAATAGACCATAGACGCAATACAACTAACGATTTGCACTTATTTTTTTGGTGCGAAAGTTGAGCTATTTAGCTTAAAAACAAGAAAACGTTTAGGGCAAACTTGCCCTAAACTGTCCCCGACTTTCACTTCTCAATTAGTTATCAAACCATTTAACAATTAACTCATCAATTTCTCCGCTATCTTGCATTTTCTTTAATTCATCATTGAACTTACTTGTTAATTCACTGCCCTTTGGAAATGCAATCGCAGAACCTGCATCCTGATTAGCTTCTTTTGCAGGGAAGGATGTTAATGTATCCTCTTTATTTAAATAGCCAGTAGCAACAACATCTTCGATAATTGCAGCATCAAATCTTCCAGCTTTAATCTCTTGAATTAGTTGCGGGATTCGGTCACGATTTTCGACAGTAATCTTTACTGTTTCAGCAATTTCATTTGCTGCATCCTCTTGAATGGAACCTAATTGTACCCCAACTTTTTTTCCTTCAAGGTCTTGCACTGTTTTAATATTGCTATCTTTTGTCGTTATAACTAAATCTTTTGATGTGTAATATACATCACTAAAATCAACGTTTTCAGCTCTTTCTGGTGTTGGAGACATACCCGATAGTACTAAATCTACTTTTCCAGATTGCAAAGCAGAAATTAATCCGCTAAAGTCCATATCTTTAACTTGGATTTCATACCCAAGTTTTTCGCCTAATGCATTAGCTAAATCAATATCAAAACCGATAATGTCATCACTTTTTGCTGTATCAATATATTCAAATGGCGCATAGTCAGCTGAAGTTCCCATGACAAGTACCTTTTTATCAGAAGATCCACTATCACTATTTGAACTGTTTTCATCAGTAGAGGTTCCACAAGCGCTTAAAACAACTACGATTGATAACAGCATTAATGTTAATAATTTTTTCATTATTTATTATCCCCCTATACTTTCTAATGCTTCTATTCTCTATTAATATTGCTTATTTGTTGCAAATTATAAGATAATCTTTCATTTATATTCATGCAACAATATGAATTTTAACACATACTTATAAATATTCAATACAATTTATACAAATTCAATAAATGAAATACTATTCTGAAAAAATTTAATTTTTAAATAAATATAGTTATATTTTTTGAAAATTCTTTTTTCTCACAAAACGAAACCATGGACATAATCGCTCTTTATGTTGATTAGCTACTTAATATGTAGTTTTTTCTCTTACATGCCCGAATTTTTGCATCAAAAAAAGCTCAGATACCTGAGCTTTTGAGCAAATATACAATTCTTATTTAACTTCTTCACAGTATTCTTCAAATGCAGTTTGTAGTTTTTCTACTACTTGCATAGGATCATGACCTTCGATTTCATGGCGCTCCACCATCTTCACAAGTTCGCCGTCTTTCATTAATGCAAAAGAAGGAGAGGATGGAGGAAAACCAGTAAAATAGGAACGAGCTTGTTCTGTTGCTTCTTTATCCTGTCCTGCAAATACAGTTACTAATTGATCTGGTCTTTTTTTATAATGTAACGAGTAGCTTGCAGCTGGTCTAGCAATTCCACCAGCACATCCACATACAGAGTTCACCATCACAAGAGTCGTACCTTTTTGGGATAATGCTTCATCTACTGCTTCTTTTGTCGTTAATTCTTGATACCCAGCTTCTACTATTTCTTGTCGTGCTTGACGGACAACATCATTCATGAATAAGTTAAAGTCAATATTCATCGTTTCGCTCCCTTATATGAAATATTTTTCTTCCTACATTATTATAAAAAAAGTACTTATTTTCAATATATATGTTTGTATTAGCTGTATTCACCATTTTACGGAACTGATTTTTCCCATTTCTTAATAGATCGGTGTTGTTTCCTCTGATGTTGTTTCTAGTATTTCTTTAATTCTTTGTAAAAACCTTCCACAAACAAGTCCATCTAATACTCGATGGTCTAATGACATGCATAAATTCACCATATCTGAGATAGCGATCATATTCTCTTTAATTACAGGTCTTTTCACAATGGATTCCACTTGAAGGATTGCGGCTTGTGGATGATTGATAATTCCCATTGACTGAATAGATCCAAATGACCCCGTGTTATTGACAGTAAATGTGCCATCTTGCATTTCATCAATAGTAAGCTTACCCGTTCTCGCTTTGTTGGCAAGTTCTGTAATCTCTCTTGCAATTCCTTTAATTGATTTTTCGTCAGCGTTTTTTATAACAGGAACAAATAACGCACCTTCTGTTGCTACAGCTATGGAGATATTAATATCTTTTTTCTGAATGATTTTGTCTCCAGCCCAAGTAGAATTAATTTCTGGGAATTCTTTTAATGCACGGGCAACTGCTTTCACAAAAAAGGCAAAGAATGTTAAGTTATAGCCTTCTTCTTTCTTAAAGGAATCTTTTACTTTATTTCTATATTGGACAAGCTTTGTTACATCGACTTCTATCATTGTCCAAGCATGAGGAATTTCATGCTTACTTTTTACCATATTACTTGCAATTGCTTTCCTAACTCCAGTAATCGGCAACTCCTTGTCTCCCGCTTTTGTTTGAATACTACTATGTACAACCGCTTCTTTAGGGGGAGTTACTGCAACATTTACAGGTGCTTTTTCTTCTTCTTTTACCTGTGGAACGCCGTCGCTTATCGCTTTTTGAACATCTTTTCTTGTAATTCTTCCACCTGCGCCTGTTCCCTTTAATAGCGCTAAATCAATTCCAGCTTCCTGAGATAAACGTAATACAGCTGGTGAATATCTAGTTTTTTGACTCGTGTCAGCTTGAATAGATATATCCGCTTCTTTTTTTACTGTCTTCTCTTCCTGAGACTGTTCTTCCTGTGATTTATCCCCTTCTACTTCAATGGTACATATTACTTCGCCTACATCAAGGGTTTGCCCTTCTTCAGCAATTAATTCTTTAATCTTTCCAGAAAAAGAAGAAGGAATTTCTGCATTTACTTTATCTGTCATAACTTCAGCAAGAGGATCATATTTGTTAACGACATCCCCTACAGCTATAAGCCAATTGCTTATCGTACCTTCTGTAACACTTTCTCCTAGTTTAGGCATGGTAATTTTCTCGATTGGCATCTGTTTTCACTCCTTCTTATGCGACTTAAAATTCTGCTAGCTTTCTCATTTCTGTTTCTACTTTTTCTGGCGTAATTAAAAAGAATTTTTCCATCGTTGGGGCATATGGCATCGCTGGAACATCTTCTCCCGCTAATCGCATAATTGGTGCATCTAAATCAAACAAACAGTTTTCGGCAATAATAGCTGCAACTTCACTAATCACACTGCCCTCTTTGTTGTCTTCTGTTATTAAAAGGACTTTTCCTGTTTTCGAGGCAGCTTCCATAATTGCTTCCTTATCTAGTGGATAAACGGTTCGTAAATCTAAAACATGGGCAGAAATCCCGTCCTCTGCCAATTTTTCAGCAGCCTGTAGGGCAAAATGAACACATAAACCATACGTGATTACAGTTATATCTTCCCCTTCTCGTTTTATATCTGCCTTACCAATCGGCAGCACATAATCTTCAGCGGGAACAAACCCTTTTATTAGTCTGTAAGCACGTTTGTGTTCAAAGAATAACACAGGATCTGGATCTTGAATGGCCGCCTTTAATAAACCTTTAACATCATATGGAGTAGATGGCATGACGATTTTCAAACCAGGAGTATTAGCAAACATCGCTTCTACCGATTGAGAATGATAAAGTGCTCCATGAATGCCACCTCCATAAGGAGCACGAATGACAATAGGACAAGTCCAGTCATTATTGGAACGATATCTAACTTTTGCTGCTTCTGAGACAATTTGGTTGACAGCAGGCATAATAAAATCAGCGAATTGCATCTCTGCGATAGGCTTTAAGCCGTACATTGCTGCTCCAATCCCTACCCCTGCGATAGCTGATTCAGCTAAAGGAGCATCAATTACTCTTTCTGCGCCAAATTGTTCGTAAAGACCTGTTGTAGCTTTAAAAACTCCCCCTTTTACCCCTACATCTTCGCCAAGGATAAATACTTTGTCATCTTTCTCCATTTCTTCTCGAATGGCTTGAGTTACTGCATCTATATAGGATATTACTGGCATCTACATTTCCCCCTTATTCACCATACACAAATTTAAGTGTATCTTCTGGTTGTGCATATGGCGCCTTTTCAGCATAATCCGTTGCTTCATTTATTTCTTCCGTGATCTTTTTATTTAAGCTTTGATCTAATTCTTCTGTTAATATTCCAGTCGACATTAAATAAGCTCTAAATGTAAATAGTGGATCTTTTCCTTTTGCTTCTGTTACTTCTTCTTTTGCACGATAGCTACTATCATCATCATCAGAAGAATGTGGGGTTAAACGGTACGAAACAGTTTCAATAAGAGTTGGCCCTTCTCCTCTTCTTGCGCGATCCACCGCCTCTTTTGTGACACGATATACTTCAATTGGATCATTTCCATCCACTGTGTATCCTGGCATTCCATAGCCAATTGCTCGATCGGAAACATTTGCACACCCTAATTGCTTTTCGATTGGGACAGAAATAGCATATTTATTATTTTCGCATAGAAAAATAACAGGTAGTTTATGCACACCAGCAAAGTTTGCTCCTTCATGGAAGTCTCCTTGATTCGAAGATCCTTCACCAAAGCTGACAAAGGTAACAATATCTTTCTTCTCTATTTTACCGGCTAATGCAATGCCAACTGCATGTGGTACTTGCGTAGTGACCGGGGAAGAACCTGTGACAATACGATTTTTCTTTTGACCGAAGTGTCCTGGCATTTGTCTTCCTCCTGAGTTTGGATCTTCTGCTTTTGCAAAGCCTGATAGCATAATATCCCTCGTTGTCATCCCAAAAGTTAGCACAACCCCTAAATCACGATAATATGGCAGCATATAATCTTTATCACGGTCAAAAGCAAAAGCTGCTCCTACTTGTGCCGCTTCTTGGCCTTGACAAGAAATAACAAATGGAATTTTTCCTGCTCGATTTAATAACCACATTCTTTCATCAATTCTTCTAGCTAAAAGCATCTGCTCATACATAGCCAATACTTGGTCGTCTGTTAAACCAGCTTCTAAATGGCGATTATGGACCATAGTCATTTTATTACCTCCTAATGGAATCAATTTTTGCCTTTATTATTTTCTTTCCCTTTACTTGTTTAGCTTTTTTATTTAGCCATGAATTGCTTTACCTTCTACTGCAAGCGCTGCCTCTCCAATTGCTTCTGACAGTGTCGGATGTGGATGAATCGTATTTCCAATTTCCCAAGCTGTTGCATCGAGCACTTTTGCAAGAGCTCCTTCTGAGATCAAGTCAGTAGCATGTGTACCGATAATGTGAACTCCTAATAAATCTTCTGAATTTTTATCTGAGATTATTTTTACAAATCCATCTTGCTCCCCGTAGATAAGTGCTTTTCCAATTGCTTTAAAGGAGAATTTGCCTTTTTTAATCGAATATCCAAGCGCAATTGCCTCTTCTTCTGTATAACCTACACTAGCTATTTCTGGACTAGTATAGATGCATTTAGAAACTGTTTTATAGTCTAGAGGATGTGGCTTTTGCCCGGCAATATGTTCAACGGCAATTATTCCTTCATGTGAGGCTACATGTGCCAGTTGCAATCCTCCAATACAATCGCCAATTGCGTAAATATGCGATTCCTTTGTTTGATAGTATTTATTTGTTTCAATTACGTTATTAGAAACTGCAATTTCTGTATTTTCCAGACCAATTCCTTCTACATTTCCAATACGTCCAACAGATACAAGCAGTTTTTCTCCTTCAAACGTCTGTATATCGCCATTTTTTTCTGCTTGGATAGTTACATTAGATGGATTCTTCTGGACGGTGTCTGCTAAAACCTTGGCACCTGTAACTATCTTGATCCCTTTTTTCTTTAGGATTCTCTGTAATTCTTTACTTATTTCCTTATCTTCTGTTGGCACCAATCGATCACTATATTCTAAAATAGTTACTTTCACATCAAAATCTGAAAGCATAGAAGCCCATTCAACTCCTATTACTCCTCCGCCCACAATAATAATGGATTTAGGAAGATCTTCCATTTGTAATGCTTCCTCCGAACTAATGACAGTCGAACCATCAATCTCTAATCCCGGTAAGGTTTTCGGTCTAGATCCTGTTGCAATGATTACATTTTTCGGAAGCAACATTTCATTTTCTTCTCCATTATTCATTTCAACTGAGATCGTTCCCGGCATCGGTGAAAAAATAGATGGTCCCATTATTCTGCCGTTTCCTTCATAAACATCAATTTTCCCTTTTTTCATTAAATATTGCACACCACTATGCAACTGGCTTATGATGGTTGATTTTCTTTCTTGCACTCGATTAAAGTCCAATCGGATATCTGATGTAATAATCCCAAATTCATCACTTTTTTTCGTTGTCGCATAAACTTCCGCACTTCTTAATAGTGCTTTACTTGGAATGCAACCATTATGTAAACATGTTCCACCTAATTTACCTTTTTCTACCACTGCTGTTTTTAAACCTAATTGGGAGGCACGAATTGCTGCTACATAGCCGCCTGTTCCACCACCTAGAATGACAAGATCATACTCTTTTGCCATTTTTTCACACCCCTTTACTTTCATACTCTTTTACTAATTCTTCCTTGCGTAATACTCGGAGTACTCCCTGTGCCAATGACTGTCGCTCATTTTCGCCTGGATATACCATTATATCTGCAATCCAATTAACACGTTCCATAATTAATTTTACAAATAAATTACTGTATGCAAGCTCACCTGTTAAGATAATGGCGTCTACTTCCCCTAATAGCACTGTACTTACACTGCCGATTTCCTTAGCGACTTGGTATGCTAGCGCTTCAATAATGTGATAACTTGGATTATCACCCTTTTTTAGTTCTTCTTCTATATCTAGTGATCCTCTACTTGGTTTATCGATATAAGCCATTATCCCTGAATGGTATAGTAATTCTTGCTTCATTTCTTCGTAGCTGAATTTTCCTGAATAACATAAATCAACTAAATCACCATGTGGTAGTGTTCCAGAACGTTCGATACTAAAAGGCCCTTCCCCATTCAATCCATTATTAACATCGATTACTCTTCCGTTCGAATGTGCTCCAATTGTAATCCCATCGCCAAGATGTGCAATGATTAATTGAACATCCTCATACTTTTTGCCAAGCTCCATCGCCGCACGTCTTCCTGTTGCTTTATGATTAAGGGCATGGAATATACTTTTTCTTGTAATTTTCGGGTAACCAGAAATCTTAGCGATATCGGCCATTTCATCCACAACAACTGGATCTACTATATAGGAGGGAATCTCGAAATGCTCGCCAATTTCATAAGCGATAAGTGCTCCCAGATTAGAAGGATGTTCTCCTCTTGTTTGTTCAAGCAATTCTTTACGCATAGCAGCATTTACCAAATAGGTTCCGCCATCGATGGGCTTAAGTAAACCGCCTCTTCCACAAACAGCAGCTAATTTCGAAAGGTTGATTCCTTTATTTACTAGATAAGACAAAATTTCATCTGCTCTAAATTTATATTGAGAAGCAACAGAAGGAAATTCCGCTAACTTATCAGAATCATGAGATAAATCGTCTATTATTAGCGGAACCTCGTTTTCATAGAGGGCAATTTCTGTTACTAATGACCTCGGGTTTATTACCAATATGCGAAATTTACTCATTTTAAAAACCTCTTATTAAAAATTAATTTAAATGATACTTATCCAACTTATAATACAAATTGCGGACAGATAACCCTAATGTTTTTGCCGTCAACGTTTTATTCCCGTCTAATTTCTTCAAGGTTTTTTCTATAATAACCTTCTCGTATTTTTCGACTAGCTCAGATAGTGTTTGATTATCTTCATCGATTTCCTCATGGCTATCTATTTTTGATTCTGCACTCGTTTGCGAAAGAATAAGATGCTCCGCTTTAAGCACAGTATCTTCTTCTTTTGCTCTTATTACAGCTAGTTGTAAGATTGCCTTTAATTCGTGGACATTAGTAGAGTAAGAATAAGCTTCTAATGCTTTTTGGGCATCTAATTCAATCTCTTTTATCCACCTTCCGCTTTCTTTATTTAGTTCTAAAAGAAAATGCTTTGCTAATGGATAAATATCCTCCTTACGCTCGCTTAAAGGAGGTAAGTATATATGCGATTTCATTAGCTCGTCATAGAGTTCTTCTAAAAACATTCCTGCCATTAATGCTTTTTCTAGTTTGATAGGAGATGAAACAATAAGGCGAAGGGACGATTGTTTCTCTTCCTTCCCATCCTTTTTCATCATTTCTAGAAGCGAAGTTTGCTCCTCCATCGACAAACAAGTAACATTTTCTAAGTAAACCGTCCCTTTAGCGTTCCCGTTATTTTTACTTAAAAGTTCTATTAATTGTTCTCTGTTTCTCTTTGGATGTATACATTTAAACAAATGAAACTTATTTTCACTCCAATTGTGAATAGTATTAGCAAGCATAAACTTTCCAGTGCCTTCTTCCCCTCTAATAAATAGCACACGTTTGCTTGCTCCTATTAGCTTGGCCTGCTCAAGTGCAAATTTCATAGAAGATGATTGATAAATAAAGTCCTCAAATTGGTAACTTTGCTCTAGCCTGCGTATAATCGTTTTAGTTTGTTGAAGTTCCCTTTTTAACTGAACTATTTCCGTATAACTGTTGATGCTTTGCAGACAGCCTTTTAAGATTCCATCTACGATAATTGGTGTACTTTTTATGATAAGACTGTAAGAGTCCGTATTTATCGAAATTTCCGCATCCCGTCTTGTTCGGAAGACTTCTTCTCTATTCTTGATAATTAAGTTACGTGCTTTTTTCTGATTAAGTACTGAAAGCAACTCTTCATATGACGGATTTTGCATGATGATATGACCAAGATCATCGACTACTGCAAATGCTTCTGCATTTTTTTGCAAAATCAATGTAAGCAATACTCGGATGCTGTTATCATCAAACCATTCTCTTTTTTGATTGGCTTCTTGTAATACCGCCAATGCACCTATAACTTGATTTCCCTCTTTTTTTAGCGGATAACGAGAAATTAAAAGATTATCCTTATCAGATATAGCAAATATTTTCTGTTCTTCTTTTCTTTTAGTATGTAATACTCTCATCATCCCACTAGTAGGAATAATCGATAAAATATGTTGATCTATTTGAAGATGATAGTGTCCCTTTATCATTCTTTCTGCACTTTTGTTGAAATAACAGATGACTCCGCGATTATCCACTAGAATAATCCCTTCCTTCATTTCATCAAATAGGGCATAAGAGGTTGTCTGTATAGTTCGATCAATCATTAGTACACTTCCTATCTGTTCATCCGTGCAATTTATTTCATATCTATACTATACCTATCTCTCTGTTATTATGCAATTTTTTTCCCATTTTCTTTTATTTCTGAAAAAAAGATTTATTTGAATATACTATTGGTTGCAAATTTGTGGAGAAATGAGTTGGTGAAGGAGATAACCTAATAGTCGTTATTTAGGGATTATTTAGGCTATTATCTAAAAAAAAAGGCTCTCCTCCCTCTCTCTAACAAATTGAAGATAGGTTGGAAAACCATCATTCTTTAAGGCAACGTTAATAATTCACGTGCAAGAATCGGCTCATCTGTTATTATTGCTGAGATTCCTTCATTTATTAGTGCTCTCATCGCTTTAGGACTATTCACTGTATATGCTCTAACTTTGATATTTTTTTCTATTGAGGATTGTATTATCTCTTGGTTAATGCGTTTGTAATTAGGATGAAACCCTTTGGCACCTATAGCATTTGCATATATCCAAGGCTGATATATTCCATCTGACAACAAAGGGGCTGTTTCAATTTCAGGTGCAATTCGATAACTATGTACGAGGCTATAATGATTAAACGAGGAAAAGATAATCCGTTTTTCAAAACCATATTTGCGAATAAGCTCAATTGTTTTTTCTTCCATCCCTTTATATGGAATCTTATTATTTTTCATTTCAATATTACAAGTTATCGTATTGTCTTGCATCCAATCGAATAACTCAATTAATGTGGGAATAGCTTCTTTCCCAATATGCTTGAATCGATGTCCTGCATTTAATGATCGTAAACCTTTATAACTTAATTCTTGCACATATCCTAATCCATTTGTTGTTCGATCAACTTTTTCGTCATGAATAATAACAACTTCCCCATCTTTTGTCATTTGAATATCAATTTCTATTCCATCAGCCTTTGCTTTTTCAGCTTCTTCAAAAGCTTTCATGGTATTCTCTGGATATTGGGAAGAATAGCCTCGGTGTGCAAATATTTTCGTCATGAAATCACTTCCTTATGTAGAACTCTTTCGCTACTGCTTTATAAATGATGAAAAAAACAGGCTCTAACATAAGTCAGAGCCTGTATCGGTTTTTGTTAAATTAGTTTTTTACTACGTTAGCAGCTTGAGGTCCGCGTTGACCTTCTTCTATGTCAAAAGAAACTTCTTGACCTTCATCTAATGTTTTGAAACCTTCTGTTTGAATAGCGCTGAAATGTACGAATACATCTTGTCCTTCAGCTGTTTCGATGAAACCAAATCCTTTTTCTGCGTTAAACCATTTTACTTTACCTGTAGCCATTTCTTGTTTCCTCCTATGTGCTTTATGCACAAATGTATTACTATCCTTGCTCGTAGTAAAAAATAAAGAAATATGTAAATCTCAACTATTTTCTAGAGAACAAAAATAAGTCTTCTTTATAGTAACAGGTTAATCAACAGAAAGCAAATCTTCCGATGATAATTTTTCAATTTTTTAAAACAAATTCCTTTTTATGGTTTTTAATTCCTAACAATTTTATCAATTTCACCTTTATAATTTATTCAGTTAGCAATTAGATGAGCAGACAGTTAATATTAATGAGAGGTTTTGTGTGCAGTCTTTTTGAGATTGTCAATATCTCCTGTTCCACTTTTAAATAGGACTAAGATTAGCTTTTGACTCTGCTTATAAGATGCTACAGTCTTGCTTTGACAGGAAAAAATAAATCATCTGCATGAAATTGTAGTTCTGTTAACTTCACTCTGTACATCTTCATCTCCAACAAAAACAAAACCCAACAAATCAAAATGATTTATTGGGTGAGAAGGTAAAAATTTATTGGCTTAAATCCGCAAAAAAAGTTGTTTTTCAAAGAATTGGTTGGATTAGCAATAACCAAAAACCCTTTATTCTAACCCTCTCAAGAAGCCTTATGTTCCAGCCTTAACTTATCTGCCACAATCGCGATAAATTCTGAGTTCGTTGGTTTTGCTTTAGACATGCTGACAGTGTAGCCGAATAAGGATGAGATGGAATCGATATTGCCTCTGCTCCAAGCGACTTCAATCGCATGACGAATTGCACGCTCCACACGGCTTGCAGTTGTATTAAATTTTTTAGCGATATCTGGATAGAGTACTTTTGTAATCGATCCTAATAGTTCTATGTCATTATAGACCATCGAAATGGCTTCCCTTAAATAAAGATAGCCTTTAATATGGGCTGGGACACCAATCTCGTGAATAATACTTGTAATGCTAGCATCTAAATTCTTTGTTTTTGGTTCCTGTTGCGTTTTAAAGGAAGAAGAAGATTTTCGCACAAACCCAGTTGTTTTACCGCTAACTTGGCGAATATGACCTGCCAAATAATCCATATCAAACGGTTTTAAAATAAAGTAAGATGCTCCTAATTCAACAGCCTTTTTCGTGACATCCTCTTGTCCAAAAGCTGTTAGCATAATGACATTAGGCATTTTTTTATTCATTTGGCGCATTCTTTCTAATACAGCTAAGCCATCGAGATGAGGCATAATGATATCGAGAACCATCACATCTGGTTCTAGTTGTTCGATCAATTCCAGACACTCTTGACCATTATGCGCAACACCGATTACTTCCATGTCATCTTGAGTATCTATATACTCTTCCAATAAACCTACTAGTTCGCGATTATCATCAACAATACAAACTTTTATTTTTTTCAACAGTTGTTTCCTCCCTTAGGTCCAAATGTCTCTAATTTTATCTATATTTTTTATTCTAAAGGACATTTTCGACAAAGCAACCCATAATCCTTTGATTTTATAAAAAAAACTTAAAAAATAGGGAAAAACTCATTATTTCTCTCATTTTCTCATGTTTTCGACCGAATTCGATACATTTCATCATTTTGTCGAAAAATCTTTATATCAATATTATACCCCACTTCTTTGCATAGAAAAAGAATACATCTAAATTAACTTCTTTTTACCTAAACACTTCTTTTTCTGGAAGAAAAAATTATGACTTTTTTATGAATATATTCTTGTTGAGTTGTTACTTTAACGGTATTATTAAAGTTGGACAAAAAGCATTAATTTTTTTGGGCCAACTTATCTGTTATTTTCAGATAAAAGCTTAGCACAATGGTAAAAGTACTTGTGCTTTTTAATTTGCTCAATGATAGAAAGGATTTTTATATGGAGAATGCAACGAATGAAGTAAAACCTACTTTTAAAATACTATGGAAGCTAACAAGACCGCATACGTTAACTGCTTCCTTTGTACCTGTTTCCATTGGTACGGTTTTATCTTTCCCACACGCCTCAACAAAATGGGGTTTATTTTTTGCCATGATGTTCGCTTGTTTGATTATTCAAATAGCAACCAATTTATTCAATGAGTACTATGATTATGTAAGAGGCATTGATACTGCTGAGTCAGTAGGAATTGGTGGAGCCATTGTACATCATGGAATGAAACCAAAATTAGTTTTAAATATGGCAATTAGCCTATATGTTATTGCATTACTTTTGGGTATTTATATTTGTTCCCAAACTAGTTGGTGGATTGCTTTAGTCGGCTTACTTGGCATGGCAATTGGTTATTTGTACACTGGAGGGCCACTCCCAATTGCTTATACCCCATTTGGCGAGGTCTTTTCTGGTATTTGTATGGGATGTATCTTTATCCTTATTTCATTTTATATCCAGGCTGGTGAAATCAATCAAGAAAGTATAATGATTTCTGTACCAATCGCAATTCTCATTGGTGCAATTAATTTATCAAATAATATTAGAGATATCGAAGAGGATACTTTAGGTGGAAGAAAAACAATTGCTATCCTAATCGGTTTTAATAAGGCAGTCAATCTGCTTGCGGCATTATTTATTCTATCCTATTTATGGGTTGTTATCTTTGTTGCTTTCGGCATTTTTAGTCCTTGGCTATTAATAGTATTACTAAGCTTTAAGAAGCCGCTTGAAGCAATTAAAGGCTTTAGAGGTGATAAAAGCCAAACACCGATTGCTATGAAAAACACAGGATTGACGAATACAATGTTTGGATTGTTTATTACTGTTGGTTATTTATTTGATTTCATTATGCAAAATATGTAAATTCAAAAAGTATCATGGAAAGGATGAATAAAACTCCTTTTCATGATACTTTTTGTTTTTGTTGTTGCCCGTTTTTTCTATGACGCTTTTTGACCTTTTTCGTATATATCAATTCCTGCTTCATTTAACATCCATTCAATGTGAACTCCATAGCCACTAGTTGGATCATTTACAAAGACGTGGGTAACTGCTCCAATTACTTTTCCATCTTGGATAATTGGACTACCACTCATACCTTGGACAATCCCACCTGTTTTACTTAATAATTCTTTATCTGTTACTTTAATAACTAATCCTTTTGTAGCAGGATATTTTTGTGGTACAGAGCTTACTACTTCGATATCAAAAAGCTTCACCTGATCATTATCTACGACCGTTAGTATTTGTGCTGGTCCTTCTTTTACTTGGTCTGATAATGTAATCGGCATTGGCTCGTCCATGATTCCATTTTTAATGTTTTTATTTAGTTCCCCAAATATTCCAAAAGGACTATTTGTTTTAATGTCCCCGATAACTTCTTTATCTTCTGAAAATCTTGCTAATTTTTCACCTGGATTGCCATTACTGCCTTTTTCAATACTTGTTACAGTAGAACGCAGTACTTCTCCATCATCCACAACTATTGGTTTTTTTGTATCCATATCTGATATCACATGACCTAAAGCCCCATATTTCATGGAATCAGGGTGATAAAAAGTCATTGTTCCTATCCCTGCTGCTGAATCTCTTATATAAAGCCCTAATTTAAATGTGTTGTCCCCTTTTTCTTTAAGCGGCATTAACTTGGTTTTAAATTCTTTCTTCTCTCTTTTAACTGTTAAATCTAATGGTTTATTTTCTTCGCCTGCTTTTTGAACAAATGGTGCAACATCTGCCATTTTTTCGATTTTCTGTCCATTTATTTCAACAATCATATCGCCAACTTTGATCCCAGCTTTTTCGCCAGGCGATTGTTTTGCTTCTTCTGTATTAACTTGGTGATGCCCAACCACCAGTACGCCAACTGTATTTAATTTCACCCCGATGGATTGACCACCAGGAATGACTTTAAAGTCTTTTAGAACATTCACATCCACTTTTTTTATCGGAAAACCCGCTAGCTCAAGCATCATCTCTTCTTTCCCACTTACTTTTCCTTGCAAAGAAAGTTTGCCTTTTTCCTGGCTTAATGCAACAACCGAATCTTCGTCTGCTACATTTGCTGTCACAGGAATCGCCTCACTATTGTTGATTTCCATCGATTGCCCCTCAAACAATGTAATGCTTTTGGGAATATGAAGATATTCTTGAAATGATTGATTACATACTAAAGATATTAATGAAACAAGGAGAATCCCACCAATTATTTTTCTAAGGATATCACTTTTCAATTCTCTTCACTCTCCTCGCTTCTTTTCACCACGACTTCTCCCGGCTACATTTATAACTTTGCCTGTATGAGCCTCATTTATAACTGTTAAAAATTTTAAATACCTACCCATATTGGATAGCTTTGTCAATTTTTTCAACATTAACTGTATTTCACAATTTCTTAAAAAGAATAAAATAAAACCTCTGCACATATACAGAGGTTTTACGTGTCTATACTTTATTCTTAGCTTTTTGCGCTAATTTTAACAGTTCTTTTGCATGTTTTTTTGTTAATTCGGTAATTTCTGCTCCAGAAATCATTCGTCCTATCTCTTTTATCTTATCTTGCTGAACCAATGGGGTAACAGATGTAGAGGTTCTACCGTCTTCTATTTTTTTCGCAATAAATAAATGAGTATCTGCCATTGCAGCTACTTGAGGCAAGTGGGAAATGCATAATACTTGCGAATCGACTGAAACATGATGAATTTTTTCGGCAATCGCTTGAGCTACTCTTCCACTTACACCAGTATCTACTTCATCAAATATTATAGAAGTGACGCCTTGATGCTTAGAGAAAATGCTCTTTAGTGCAAGCATCATTCTCGATAGCTCTCCACCAGAAACGATTTTCGATAATGGCTTAAGAGGTTCACCAGGATTTGTGGAAATATAAAATTCTACCTCATCTATTCCTTTTTTCGTGACATTATTTTCATTAGCATTTATTCTTACTTCAAAAACTGTTTTTTCCATGTATAGCTCTTTTAGTTCTTGATGAATACTATTTGTTAGACGCTCTGCCGCTTTTCTTCTTAAAACATGCAGTTCCTTTGCTTCTACTAATAAATCTTTTTTTAGGGAAGCTAATTCGCGCTCTAATAAATCAATATGTGTCTCTTTATTTTGTATGGTTTCTAGTTCTTCTTCAATTTTAGCAGCATATTCTAAAATCTCCGATACCGTTTTGCCATATTTCCGCTTTAATGTATTAATTTCATTTAACCTTGCTTCAATTTCATTTAATCTTTCTGGGTCATATTCTAAATAATCTAAAGCACCCCGCATCTGTCTTGCAATATCTTCTAAAATATAATAACTATTGGAAACAGATTCAGCCATATCTTTATATTCAGTATCTAAGCTTGCAGCTTCCTCCATATTTCCCATTACTTCCCCAAGCCAATCCAAGCCCTTTTGTTCCCCTCTAAGAGCTGTATAGCCTGTTTGAATGCTATCATATATTTTTTCAAAATTACTTAACTTCTTTTTTTCTTCCAACAATTCTTCATCTTCATTTAATTTCAAATGAGCACTTTCAATTTCATTAAACTGAAATTGCAGTAAATCAAGCCTTTGTGCCATTTGCTGCTCATTTTCTGTTAAGTTCATTAATTTTTTTTGCGTTTGTGTATAAGAACGATAAATTTCTTCATATTCTTCCAAAACAGGAGCCAATTCTCCCATTGCAAAAGTATCCAATAATTGTAAATGTTTCGTTTCGTCCATTAATTCCTGATGTTCATGCTGTCCATGTATATCAATCAGTGTGGACCCTATTTCTCGTAAAACAGAAATCGTAATTAGTTTTCCATTTATTCGACAAACACTTTTACCAGATAGCGCAATATCTCTTCTTAATACAATTGTACCTTCATCTATATCTATTCCAAATTCATTCATTTTTCGAAAACATGGATGACCATCTTCTATATAAAATAATCCTTCAATTTCTGCCTTCTCTTCTCCATGTCGAACAAATTCGGCAGAACCACGGCCACCAACTAACAAATTAATTGCATCAATGATAATGGATTTCCCTGCACCTGTCTCACCAGTTAGTACAGTAAGTCCTTTATTATAGGAAATGGATAGACTATCTATGATTGCAAAATTTTTAATCGATAATTCACTTAGCAATTAATGTCCCCCCAAATTAAAGCATATCAAGAAAACGATCGCTAATTCTCTTGCCTTCTTCAGCAGAGCGGCAAATGATTAGACATGTATCATCTCCACATATTGTACCTAGTATTTCATCCCAATCTAAATTATCAATTAATGCACCAATGGCCTGTGCATTCCCAGGCAAAGATTTTAGAACGAGCAAATTTTCTGCTGAATCGATTTTAACAAAGGAGTCCATCAGCATTCTTTTTAATTTCTGCAATGGATTAAATCGTTGGTCAGCAGGAAGGCTATATTTATATCTACCATCTTGAAGGGGCACTTTAACTAAATGTAATTCTTTAATATCCCTTGAAACAGTAGCTTGTGTTACATTATAGCCGGCACTTTTCAATTCATCTACTAATTCATCTTGCGTTTCTATATCATTATTTGTAATAATTTCTCTTATTTTTATATGCCTTTGACCCTTATTCATATTTTCCATCCTTTATAGTGGTTATCATTTCATTATGTATAATGTTTATTGCTCTTTATATAAAAGTATTTGTTTCCTTTTATTCGTTCATTCGATTTTTTTAGACATTTTCCTTCTATCTTATTTTACCGTGTTTGTTCGCCTTTTTACAAGAACAAAGAATAAAACAACATTACTTTTGTATCTTCTATTGTACAGCAAAAAGGGTTAGCCAACATAAGAGATCTTCTACTAGCATTATTGTACTAGTTCTCTTCATGTAGTCAAACCCTTCTACCATTTGCTTATTTATCGGTTTCTTTATTTGCCTTCAATTCAGCGTGTGCCGCTTCCACAGTCTCTTTTATTTGATAAAAATGCTCATGTTTCTCCTCGCGTTCATCCCAATGAAGATGAAGCAAAAATTCAATGTTGCCATCACCGCCAGTTATAGGAGAAAAGGACAGATTTTTTATGATATATCCTTCTTTTTTCGAAAAATCGATTATTTTTTCTAAAACAGACTCATGGACTTTTCGATCTCTGACAATTCCTTTTTTCCCAACTTGTTCTCTTCCCGCTTCAAATTGCGGCTTCACTAAAGCAATGACATCACTGCCTGAAACTAATAATGTTTTTAACACAGGCAATATTAGCTTTAAAGAAATAAATGAAACATCAATAGAAGCAATATTCGGCATTTCTCCTACTAAATCAGCAGGAGTTACGTAACGGAAATTCGTTCTTTCCATAACAATTACACGCTCATCCTGTCTTAGCTTCCACGCTAATTGGTTATAGCCTACATCTAAGGCATACGATTGCTTTGCTCCGTTTTGCAAAGCACAATCAGTAAATCCTCCGGTAGAAGAGCCGATATCAAGCAATACTTTATCTTTCATGTTGACATCAAATACTTTGAGTGCCTTTTCCAACTTTAAGCCGCCTCTTGAAACATACTGCAGCGTCTTTCCTTTTACTGTCAGCTTAGCATCGGCATTTATTTTTTCACCTGGTTTATCCAGTCTATTTTCCTCACAATAAACAATCCCTGCCATCACAGCACGTTTTGCCTTTTCCCTTGTTTCAAATAAACCTTGTTCCACTAATAATACATCTATTCTTTCTTTCTTCATGAATGCTCTAAGCCCTCTTTTGTTTATTTCTTGCAATCGCTAAAAGTCTATTTACTACTTCTTCTTTTGTTAAATTAATTTCTTCTAATAAAGAATGGACATCACCATGTTCAATAAATTGGTCAGGAATTCCCATACGATCGATTACATTTGCGCCATAGCCATGATCGTGTGCATATTCTAAACAATAACTTCCAAATCCACCTTGCAGAATTGCTTCTTCTAATGTCAATATTGGAATTTGTTTTTTTAATAAATCCGTTAACATTGCTTCATCTAATGGTTTGATAAATCGCGCATTGACGACTTTCACGTGTATGCCTTGGGCTTCCAGCTGATTTGCTGCCTCCATTGCCATTTCAATGGTTGTTCCAAAAGTAAGGATTGCGGCGTCAGATCCCTCTCTTAACACTTCCCATGTACCGATTGGAATCGTTTTTAATGCAGAATCTAGCTCTACCCCAATTCCATTTCCGCGAGGGAAACGCATTGCAATTGGTCCATCATTATACTTGATTGCCGTATTTACCATATGCTGCCCTTCATTTTCGTCTTTCGGCATCATTAAAACTAAGTTTGGCATATGACGTAAAAATGCAATATCATAAATCCCTTGATGCGTTTCTCCGTCTGCACCGACTAAGCCTGCACGGTCAATTCCGATAAACACATTTAAATTTTGACGGCACACATCATGAAGCATTTGATCGTATGCACGTTGTAAAAATGTAGAATAAATCGCTAAAAATGGCTTCATTTTTTGTGTTGCCAGTCCAGCTGCTAATGTAACAGCATGCTGTTCTGCTATTCCAACATCAAGCATTCGATTTGGGAATTCTTTTGCAAATGATTCTAATTTTGAACCAACTGGCATCGCAGGTGTAACAGCAACGATTCGTTCATCTGTTCGCGCCAATTTCAAAACAGTATCACTTACTAGTTTACTCCAGGCAGGTGCCGTAATAGTCGGCTTTACAAAATCTCCTGTCTCAATCTTATATGGACCTGTTCCGTGCCATGTGCCAATTTTATCTTTTTCAGCAGGAGAGAATCCTTTCCCTTTTTTCGTAATTACATGTAATAATACTGGTCCAGAAGTTTTCTTTGCATAATTTAATTGTTCAAATAAGTCTTCGAAATCATGTCCATCAACTGGCCCTAAATAAGTAAAGCCTAACTCTTCAAAAAACACACCAGACACTAATAAATACTTTAAACTATCTTTAATTCTTTCAGCAGTGGCTGCCATCTTACCACCGACTGCAGGAATTTTCTTTAAAAGCATTTCTAATTCATCTTTAACCCATTGATACTTGCCAGCAGTTCTTAATCTTCCCAATACTTGATGAAGGGCACCGACATTTGGGGCAATCGACATTTCGTTATCATTAAGAATCACAATCATATTTTTCTTTTCATCACCGATATGATTAAGTGCTTCAAGGGCCATTCCACCTGTTAAGGCTCCATCCCCAATAATCGGAATAATATAAGAGTCTTCCTTTTTCAAATCGCGAGCTACTGCCATTCCCATTGCTGCCGATAAAGATGTGGAGCTATGGCCTGTTTCCCATACATCATGCTCACTTTCATTCATTTTTGGAAAACCGCTCATCCCCTTGTATTGTCTAAGGGTATCAAAATCTTTTGCTCGACCAGTTAAAATTTTGTGTACATAGGATTGATGCCCTACATCCCATAGCATTTTATCCTTTGGACTATCAAAGCATTTATGAAGTGCAAGTGTTAATTCGACTACTCCTAAATTTGGACCAATATGGCCACCAGTTAGAGAAAGTTGATTAATTAAAAAGTGACGGATATCTTCGCTAAGGCTCTTGAGCTCCTCATTGGATAATCCTTTTAAAAATGCTGGATTTTCAATTGACATTAAATCCATTAGGTAACAACTCACTTTCGTTCAGTTATAACCAATAGTCAATATTTCTTAAATGACTATATTGGTATATCTTCCTTCCATTTAACCATTTTCATTTCTTTTTCGCCAAAGATTGTATTTTATATTAGAATACCTTATTTTATAAAAAAAACCTAATTTATTCTTATTATTAAGTATGTATTATACCATTCATTCCCCCATAATAGTAGTAATTCTACATAGTTAAATGAATGAAATGAAGCGCTAAAAAGAAGGATGCCTCCAAATGGAACACTCCTCTTGCACAAATATAGAGGTTTATACTTCTATAAAATGCATAAGTGTTGTCAAATATGCTGGAGACACCCTGGTCATCTGATTCTCTATTCTTATTTTCCTATATAGTTCCGAGAAAGCCTTTAAATGTTTTAAGGAAGATATAATTAATTATTTCTATAGGCAATTAAATCTGTAATCTTTTCTAAGATTGCACTATCTATAGGCAAGCTTTCAAGAAGACCTTTTGCTTGTCTGATATGCAAATCTAATTCACTTTTCGCTCCATCCATTGTGAGTATTTTTGGATAGGTACTCTTGTGATTACCCATATCACTTCCAATTGGCTTTCCAATAAGCTCTTCATCACCCTCTAAATCTAATATATCGTCTCGAATTTGGAAGGCTAAACCTAAATGATAAGCAAATTGCTTTAGCTGCTTTATTTCAGTGTTATTAGCACCTGCTAATTTTGCACCAATTATAATGCTAACCTCTAGTAGCTTTCCTGTTTTATGTAGGTGGATTTGCTCAAGCTCTTGTTGATTTAAGGTTTTATTTTCCCCTTCAATATCCGCAACTTGTCCACCCACCATGCCTTCTGCACCAGCTGCTTCTGCTAAAAGACCGATTGTCGCGAGTATCGTTTCTGCAGGAATATTTTGTTGCTTCATATTCGCCATTATTTGAAAGCTGTAGGTAAGTAGGGCATCTCCTGCCAAAATTGCAATTGCCTCCCCGTATACTTTATGATTTGTTGGTAGACCTCTTCGTAAATCGTCATCATCCATACTTGGCAAATCATCGTGAATCAAGGAGTAGGTATGTATCATCTCAATTGCTATTGCTGGTAATAACCCGATAAGTGGATCTTTTCCATACGCCTGTATAGTTGCAAACAAAAGTAATGGTCGAATTCTTTTTCCACCCGCGTTTAAGGAATAGAGCATCGAATCTTTTAAGTTAGCTGGTGCTGCTAGCTTTTCTACATTTTTCTTTAATTCCTTTTCCAATATATCCTTATAGTTGCTTGTAAATGCTGACAAAGAGATATTATTCAAGCGTTATTCCTCCTCAGCAATTGAAAAAGGTTGTTTTTTTCCATTTTCTAATACTACTTCAGCCAATTGTTCTTCAACATTTTTTAATTTCTCATGACAATATTTAGAAAGCTCCATTCCTTTTTTATACGTGTTAATTGCCTCTTCTAACGGAACGTCTCCCTCTTCTAGTTTTTCAACGATTCTCTCTAATTCTTCCATCGCTTCTTCAAAAGATGGATTTTTTTCTGAATTGGTTGCCAAAATCTATCTCTCCTTTACCGCAATAATTTCTGCTTCTACCATTCCATCAGCCAGGTTTAACTCAATCTGATCCTTAGGCTTGACTTGTTTAATACTTGCTATTAACTTCCCGTGATGATCGTATGCTACATTATAGCCTCTTTCCATTATTTTCAGCGGACTTAATGCATCCATCTTCCCTATTTTCGAAAGAAAAGCTTGTCTTTTTGCTTGCAGAATAAGCTCCGTATTACGAACTAGATTTTTTTGTAAGCTAGCTAAATCTTGATTGGCCTTCTTGATATAATGATTAGGGTGATTTCTAACAAGCTGCTTTTGTATTAATTCCTGTTGCATATGTTTCTGTTCAAGAACTCTTTGCACATTACGCGTTAATAATTCTGTCTGTTTATCTAGCTGCTCCATTTTTTGGTCATACAATACCTTTGGATAACGAAATGCATAGGAACGCTGAATTCTATTTAGACGAAGCTTCTGTAACTCAACTTTCTCTTTTATCCCTCTAATCAACCGACTTTGCCTTGTCAAAATACGCTCTACAAGTTCATCTATATGGGGTACAGCAAGCTCAGCTGCTCCAGTTGGAGTCGGCGCACGCATATCAGCAACAAAATCACAAATAGTAAAGTCTGTTTCATGACCGACAGCGGAAATTACTGGAATATTCGAAGTGTAAATGGCTCTGGCAACGATTTCTTCATTAAAAGCCCATAATTCCTCTATGGAACCGCCACCTCTACCTACTATGAGGACATCAATCAATGGAGAATCCTGTTCATTAGCTTGTTGAACAGCCTTTACAATAGAAGGAGCCGCTGTTTCTCCTTGCACTAGTGCTGGATAGATCATTATTTTTGCAATGGGATATCGTCTTTTAATTGTCGTAATAATATCTCTTATTGCAGCACCAGTTGGAGAGGTAATTACACCAATTGTTCTGGGATATTTAGGAATGGCTTTCTTATGATCTTGGCGAAACATGCCTTCTTGTTCCAATTTTGCTCTTAACTGTTCATAAGCCAAATAAAGTTGACCTATTCCGTCTGGCTGCATTTCTGAAACATACATTTGATATTGCCCGCTTGATTCATAAACTGTGATACTTGCTTTAATAAGTACTTTCATCCCATTTTCCGGCTTAAATTTCATTTGCTGATTATTTCGAGCAAACATAACTGCCAAAATCCTCGCCTTTTCATCTTTTAAGGTAAAATACATATGACCACTTGAATGCTGCTTAAAATTTGAGATTTCTCCTTTTACCATAATCTCATGCAAATGAGGATCTGCATCAAATTTCCTTTTTATGTATTTAGTCAATGCATGTACCGTTAAATAACGTGATTCCATTTATAAAAAACTCCTTTTACAGGATGGAAAAAGGGGTGTAGTATCCATACACCACATCCCTTTTCGTTCATGTTTATAGGTTATAGAAGGAAACAATTCAGGATGATATCAAATTTTTTGTTCTAGAAGGAAACAAAATTTGAATTGTCACATATTCATACTATTAATCAAACCATCGTTTCTCTTACTACTCTTGATTAGCTTTAATCTTAGATAATACACCGTTGACAAATCTACCAGATTGATCATCACCATAAAGTTTAGCAATCTCTACAGCCTCATCAATTGCTACATTTACAGGTACATCATCTGCTTGACTATACATAATTTCATACGTAGCAAGACGAAGAACATTACGGTCTACATTTGCTATTCTTTCTAGAGACCAATTTTCTAGGTATTGCTTTATCGTTTCATCAATAGATACTTGATGGCTTAATACACCATCCACTAATTTGGTAAGGTATAAATCTGATTTTTCTCCTTCTAAAACATGTTCTATTGCTGTTTCCTTATCTATATCACTAATATCAATTTGAAATAGTGCCTGTAAGGCCTTTTCTCTGGCAGTTCTTCTTTTCATTATTTATGGCTCCTTTAAAATCCTTCCATAGGTTTTTCAACCTTTTTATCTATGCTACATGAATAATAGCATAAATAAAAACAAAACTCTATCTTACATGAAAAAAACCTAGAATTCTGTTCTTATTAACAGGTAATTTTCACAAAAACAAAGGCTGTCCAGGTTATCAGTAATAACTATTAATGAGGAAGTCCCTCAATTAATAGTTATTTTGCTCTTACCTGTTCAGCCTTTGCTATTTAAACGCTATGCTATCGTTCCTTTGCCTGTGTCTTTACATCTCTTGTTGTAATTCAGCTTCTTGTTTTGCTGTTTCAAACTGAACTCCAACAATGTGAATATTAACCTCTTCTGTAACAAGTCCAGTCATATTAATTAATGTCTGACGAATATTATCTTGAATTTGCTGAGCTACTTGTGGAATAGATATACCAAAATTCATCACGCAATATACTTCCACTTTTATTCCTTCTTCACTGAGGTCAACCTTTATACCTTTGTTGTGTAATTTTTTACCAAACTTTTCCACTACTCCAGTTGCAAAATTGCTTCTCATTTGTGCTACACCTTCCACTTCAGAAGCAGCAATACTTGCAATAACCTCAATTACTTCAGGAGCAATTTCTACTTTACCTAACCCATTATACTCTTGGTTCATTTCTAAACTTGTTGTTTCGCTCATTACCTTTTCCTCCTTTTAATCTTCTGATTTCATTAAATCATACATTTCTAAAAACTTTGTGTTGAAGTTGCCTTCCACAAACTTTTCATGATTAAGGAGATTCAAGTGAAAGGGAATCGTGGTATCTACACCTTCGATCACAAACTCACTCAGCGCCCGTTTCATGCGGGAAATAGCTTCCTTTCTAGTTGACCCATATGCAATTACCTTAGCAATCATACTATCATAGTATGGTGGGATCGTATAACCAGGATAAGCAGCTGAATCAACACGTACTCCTAATCCGCCTGGTGGTAAATACATGTTAATCTTCCCTGGTGAAGGCATGAAATTCTTCGCAGGATTTTCTGCATTAATCCGACATTCTATTGCCCAACCAGTAAATGTAACATCCTTTTGTTTGTATTCTAGTGGTTTGCCTGATGCAACTAGTATTTGTTCTTTGATTAAATCAATACCTGTTACCATCTCTGTTACTGGATGCTCTACTTGGATACGCGTATTCATTTCCATGAAATAGAATGCTTGATTTTGATAGTCAAAGATAAATTCTACTGTTCCTGCACCTGTGTAGTTAACTGCTGCTGCAGCTTTAACTGCAGCATCTCCCATTTTCTCTCTCATTTCTTCTGTTAAAACTGGAGACGGTGTTTCTTCAAGAAGTTTTTGCAATCGACGCTGAATAGAACAATCTCTTTCTCCTAAATGAATAACATTTCCGTAATTATCTGCAAGTACTTGCAATTCTACATGGCGGAAATCCTCAATGTATTTTTCTAAATACACGCCTGCATTACCAAAGGCTGTTAAAGCTTCTTGTTGGGTAATATTTATTCCTTTAACTAGTTCTTCTTCTGTTTTAGCAACACGGATACCCTTACCACCGCCACCTGCCGTAGCTTTAATAATTACTGGATAACCTATTTCTTTCGCTAAAGTAATTCCTTCTTCTAAATCTTTAATAATACCTTGGGATCCAGGTACGATTGGAACACCAGCCTGACGCATTGTTTCTCTAGCAATATCTTTTGTCCCCATTTTATTAATAGCCTCTGGACTAGGGCCAACAAACGTGATTTTGCAATCTCTGCAAAGTTCAGCGAAATCAGCATTTTCTGCTAAAAATCCGTATCCTGGATGAATAGCATCACATCCAGTCAATGTTGCTACGCTGATTATATTTGTAAAATTCAAATAGCTATCCTTGGAAGCTTTTGGACCAACACAGTATGCTTCATCTGCGATTTGTACATGCAAAGCCTCACTATCTGCTTCTGAATAAATGGCTACAGTTTGAATATCTAATTCTCGACATGCTCTTATTATGCGGACAGCTATTTCGCCTCTATTTGCGATTAACAGTTTTTTTATCATTGACTAAACCCCTCTTTGTTACGCCTTTACTAGGAATAATGGTTCTCCGTACTCTACAAGTTCTCCATCTTTAACGAGGATTTCTACAATCTCCCCATCTACTTCTGCTGTAATCTCATTAAATAGCTTCATCGCTTCTACGATACATACAACAGAGTCTTTCGTCACTTTGTCTCCTACTTTTACAAACGCATCTGCGTCTGGAGAAGCTGATTGATAAAAAGTTCCTACCATTGGAGAAGTAATTTTATGTAAGTTTTCATCGATTGATTTTGCAGGTGTTTCTGCAACTACACTTTCAACTGCAACTTCTTTCGTTGTTGCTTCTTGTTGTTGAATTGATTTTGTAATAACTGGCGCTGAAACTACTGTTTCGCCAACACTCTTCTTGATTTCGACTTTCACACCATCTTGTTCATATAAAAAATTACTAATAGTAGAATCATCTATTAATTTAATTAATTCTTTTACTTCTGAAATATTTAACATATAATTGCACCCCTTAAATCATTCTTTTAGGACTAGATACTAATATCATACGATAAGACCTTATGATAATTCAACAACCATCTTTAAAATATGACTTTTTTGCTACTATTACTTTCATTTTTTTCCTTTTATTATGTGAGTCGAAAGGGGATCTCCTCTCTTTCTACATACTTATCATACCACTATCTTTTTAAAATAACTAATCCAAGGTGTACAATTAAAAGAAAACGCTTACTATTATTATAGAGGTAAAAAGAGCAAAAATTAATTACTGTTAGAAGCTCTATTTTCTTCCTAATTTATTCTATTTCATTCTCTTTTTGAACACCTCTACTTAATTTGCTGACCAGTTACACACCTTATATTCCATTGTCTATTTTCCTGATTGTTTGGACAATCGCCTTACAAAAAAACTGTAGACACTTCCCAAAAAGTATCTACAGTTTCGCTAACTATTCATTATCTCTCATTTTCACAAATATTATTATTGTGGATCAATTTTTACTGCAACATTAGCGTTTGGTGCATCCATATTTTTGCGAACAAGCTGAACAATTTCATTCGCTGCTTCTGCGGATAATTCTTCTGCTTTTACGGTTACCTTCACTGTACCATCATCTGAGGTCTGTACAAGCACATCTTCATAATTTTCTGCTTTAATTAGGCTTTCCATAATCTTTTCATTATCTGTAATTTCCTGAAGCTCTTTAATCTTTTCTGTAGCTTCATTTTTTTCTTCTGCTGTTTTATCCTTTGAACCTTGAATGGTTACTAATTCTTCCTTCATCTTGTCGCGCTGTTCCATTAAATCAAGTCTCATCTGTTCAAATACTGCTTCAGAATCAGTTGTTGTAACAGTGCTTTCCCCGTTACTATCAGTAGCTGCTTCCTCTGCATCATTCGTTGTTGCATTTTCTGTATTCTCATCTTCGCTAGTTGCAAGTTCATTTAATCGAGATTCTGGGGATGTGATATAGTAGACTGACAATACCACAACCAAACTTAACATCGTTAATAACCATACTGTTTGCTTTTTTAATAACATCTATTATTCCCCCTTAGTTTTGTTTAGGCTGTACAGAAACTCTATGGCTTGAAACATCTAACGCCCGAGTAACTGCCTCCACAATCATTGTTTTAACTTTTATATTTTCAGCTCCTTTTGCAACAACGAGTACACCAGCAATTTTAGGCTTCATCGTTTCCACTACAATTGGAACTTGTTTATCCCCATTGGGCACCAATACCACTGTTTCCTCATTCGATGTTTCTTCTACGCTTCTATTTCCTCCTTGTGTATCTTCTTCTTCTGTTTTTTGAATCGTTTGTGAATTATTTTTTTCATATATTTTTTTTTCAGATCCTTCTAAATTCACATAAACAATCGCATCTTTGACACCTGCTATTGCATTTATCGCTTCCTTAATTTGTTCCTTGTATTGTTCTTCATAATCAGCAATAGTTAAATTGCTGCTATCGGCTTTTTGTCCAAATGTTTCTTGAGCATTTTCAGAGGAAGCATCATTACTTAATGCGGAAACTTCTTGGGCGTTATTATTGTCCTTAAAAAACATGTTGCTTAAAAGCATAATGGCTACGCCAAACAATACAACGATGACAAGATAGGTGGCTTTTCCTTTTTTCTTTTCATCCCCGTCATTTGACAGTACATTTTTTAACCAGCTTAATGGCCCTTTGTCCTTGTTATCCATTTTTCTCCTCCTCCCCTCCTTCGTACATAATTACAATTGCATCATCTCGTACTTCCCATTTTTCGGAAAGAAAAGAAACAATACTTTCTGTATCCATTTGTTTCGATTCATTTTTGTCAAGAAGAGGTTGCTGTGTGTCAATTCGAACAGGGCTTACAGCTTCCACAACGTTTTGTGGATCCTTGCTTTCTTTCATATGAATAACCATTTCTGCTAAGTTTTCAGGAAACCCAACATCCTTCTCTTTGTCGATTGATAATTGAATCGAATTGATCTCCATTCCGTAATTTGCTATCAACTCCTCATTTGCATCCTCTTTTAATTGGACAGCCATTTTATTTAATGTATATTCATCAAGTGAGGCTTGTATTTCTCTTTTTTTCAATTCGATCGAATTATTCATATTTTTTTGTTCTGGCTCGCCGATCGCACTGGCAGTGAACACAGCTTCAAAGTCACTAGAAATCAGCTTAAATACAGGTGTCAATATAACAGTTATTAGTAATAATCCAGCGACCATCTTGGCATATTTCTGAAAGGTAGAGTTTGGCAATAGCATGTCCACAACAGTTGCTAGCAAAATAAACAGAATTATATTTGTAACCCACTCTGTAATAAAATTCATCCTTGCCCCTCCTTTCTACCTCACCATCATTGTTATATTACTTGCAACAATGATTACTGTTATACTTAGGAAAAACATAAGGGAAACGATTGCTAATGCTGCAAAGACATAGATAACACTCTTACTTATAACATCTAAGCATTTAATAACAGGTCCTCCGCCAATTGGCTGTAAAAGTGCTGCGGCAAATTTATAAATAAAAGAAATCATTAAAATCTTAATCGCAGGAAAGGCAACAAGTAGAAGGAGAATTACCACTCCTGCTATTCCAACCGTGTTTTTTAACAATAAGGAAGCATTTATAACTGTATCTGTTGCATCTGTAAACATTCGGCCTATAACCGGAATGAAATTTCCCGTTACAAATTTAGCTGTCTTAATCGTAATTCCATCCGTTATTGCTGACGATGCACCTTGGACGGAAATAACACCTAAAAATATAGTCAAGAAAGTTCCTAAGATCCCTATACTGATATTACGTAATAAATTAGCTAATTGTGTAACTTTGTATTGTTCTGATAGACTGCTTACGACGTGAAGTAAAGTTGATAAAAACAATAGAGGAAGCACAATATATTCAATTAACATCCCACTTGTATTCATTAAAAAAAGAATAACGGGATGAAAGAAAGCTGCAGATATGGCTCCGCCTGAAGCTGCCATAAGCCCTAGCAATAAAGGAACTAGTGCTAATATAAAATTTGTCATATTCGATATTGCGTCACTAGCATAAGTAATTGCTACATGAAAGCTATTCAATGCGAGAATAATGATAACCATAAACACGATCGCATAGGCGACAGTACTAATAGAGCTTTTCTCAAACGAGTTTTGGAGCATTTGCAGTAAAACACTAAATATAGTAAGCAAGATTAACGATCCTAATAATTTTCCATTTACTATAATTTCATGAAATGCAAATTGTAGCATGCCGTGAAAAAAGCCTTGTAAGTCAAAAGTTTTATTTCCTATCATAAAATCATATAGGCTTCCCTTTTGGCTTTCTGGCAAAAATCCACCATATTCTGTTTTAACCGAATCCCAAAATTCCGTTAATTCATTTAGATCTAATGACTCCAATTGTGATTCAACAAGTTTTGTTGGATCAACTCCTTCTTCATTTGTTTCTTCTAATGCTTCTGACTGTGGTACTTCTTGTGACTCATGAGGTGAGGCTTGTACAATCGGTTGATAGAGAAAAAAGATAGCTGCCATTATTAGTAGTACGACTTTCAACTTTGTTTTCAATTTTTCCACCTCGAAATAAACGGTTTCCTACTTAACTTGGAATCATATTTAAAATTGTTTCTACTAATACAGTCAATATTGGTACCGCCATTGCTAAAATCAAGATTTTTCCTGCTAGTTCAATCTTTGATGCGATAGAACCTTGTCCTGCATCTTTAGTAATTTGCACTGCAAATTCTGCTATATAGGCGATGCCAATAATTTTCAGAATTGTTTCTACGTAAACAGTGTTTACCCTTGCATTTAAAGCAATTCTTTCTACCATTTGGATAATTGCCGCTATTTGGTCAACAAGAAAAAGGAAAATTGCACAGCCAACAAACACAACTAATAAAAAGGCAATATTGGGCTTTTGTTCTTTTACCACCAATGCTAAAAAAGTAGAAATTAATGCAATTCCAACTATTTGAAGAATTTCAATGATGATATCCTCCTTTACCCTTGGAATAAAAATACGGCTTTTATCTTTTGAAACAAATCATTTACAATATTCGCTACCATAAATAGAATGTAAATAAATCCAAATAAGGTAACCCATTGTGCATACTCCTTCTTGCCAACTTGGTCGAGGATTGTGTGTAAAAAAGCTACGACGATTCCTACTCCTGCGATTTTGAATATAATATCGACCTCTAAGCCCATAAAAGTCTCCTCCTAAAAACTACATCAATAAAATGACAATCAGCAGACCGGACAGAAATCCTAAGCTTCTTACCATTTTTTCATATTTCCCTTGTATTTCTCTTGCCTCTTCTTCTTCTCTTTCTAAATGAGTCAGCGTAAGCATTATTTGCTTTTGTTGTGAAAAACGGTCGTGCCTGCCTAATGTTTCACCGAATTGCTTCATGATTTCTAATTCAGTATCTTTCATCGCCGTTTTTTTCCAAATATCATGTAAAGATAAACTCCACGCTTCTTTGACAGTTGTATCTTCTTTGATTAAGCGCTCCGCAAAACTTCCAAAAAAAGAACTTAGTGGATCACTTAATTGTTCTGCTAATCTTCTGGAAGCTTCATGTAAGGGGGTATGTCCATACATAATCTCCGCCTCTAATGATTGAAGTGCTGATTTTAGTGCCCTTATTTGCTTTGGTCTTTGGCTTAATAGTTTTGAAAATTCCATTCCACCCCAACTTGTTGAAGCAAGAATCAAGATAGCGCCAATTATTTTCACCATTTATTTCACCTTCATTTCATCCATTAATAAATGGCCTTGTCCATTTCTTATTGCTGTTACTGTGCCAGGACCCTTCTTTCTATTTAATTCAATATAGCGTTCAAATATGCCCATTTTTATCATCCTAGAAAGCATCGGTCGTTTTTTTACTTCTTCCAAGCTTGATCCATGTGTTGTCATTACTAATTGAATACCAGCATTAACAGCTTCTAGGATTGCTTCTTCATCTTCTTTTCGACCTACCTCATCTACAATCAGAACATCTGGGCTCATGGAACGAATCATCATCATCATTCCTTCCGCTTTTGGACAAGCATCCAGAACATCTATGCGTTGGCCAAACGTCATTTGAGGTATTCCATCCATACACCCTGCAATTTCGGATCGTTCATCCACAATCCCTACTTTCGCTGGCTTACGTAATGAATGCTCCTCTTCAGATGAAATTAATCTAGCTATATCTCTTAATAAGGTCGTTTTCCCGGTCTGCGGGGGTCCAATAATCATCGTATGCCGCCATTTTCCTTTATCATATAAATAGGGAATGTATGGATTAGCTATTCCGATCTTCTCCTTTGCAATACGAATATTGAAAGAAGCTACATCCCGTATTGCCTTTACTTTGCTATCTTGCAAAATAACTCTGCCCGCAAGTCCAACACGATGCCCACCTTGAACAGTGATATAACCTCTTTTCAATTCTTCTTCCATTGTATAAACCGAGTATCGACTTATTTTATTTAGTAATTGGTTCCCATCCTCTTTCGAAACAATAAATGGAAAAAAGATAGAATGTCCATTTATAAATACTTCTAAAGGTCTGCCTATCCGAACTCGAATCTCTTCCATACCTAATCTTTCAGATGGAGGGATTGTGAGTATTTGATTTTCAATAGATTTAGGCAAAAAAGAATAGATAGTATTCACAAAAAATTCCTCCTTTGCTATAAGATTTCTGCTTTTTTTCAGCTTTTCATTGATTTTATTGGTTGTAAATTTGCAAAGTTAATTCTGGCTGCTATTCATTATTCATATACAGAAGAAAACTTCCCTCCACATAACATACATAGGATGACTTATTAAAATGTATGCTCGTCTACCTTTTTTATGTCATTTCCTGTTTGATTCCTTTATTTTTATACATGTAATTTATTTAAGAACCTCGCAAAGATAGGTAAATAGGGATTAAAAAATGCTTTTTTTCAAAAGCTATACAAGATTAAACGTCAAACGCCTAGGAGGATAAAGATTTGAAAAAGCTACTTTTCGTTTTCCTTTCCATTAGTTTAGGGTTCTTCCTTTCTGTTCAACCAGTTGTAGATAAGCCCGCTTTAAGCAAAGAACAAAAGGATAAACCTAAAAATGTTATATTGCTCATAGGAGATGGTATGGGTATCGGGCAAATGGAGATTGCTCGCTTATTGGAGCATGGAGTAAAAGGAAAACTTTTTATGGAAACACTCCCCTACACAGCGATTGTCCATACATCCTCCAGCAATAATCGGGTTACTGACTCTGCAGCCGGGGGAACTGCTCTTGCGATTGGACAGAAAACGAATAATGGGATGATTGGCATTACACCAAATGGAAAAAACGAAGACAGCATTTTAGATATATTTAAAAAGGAGGGAAAAAGAACAGCAATAATTACTACTAATTCGGTAACAGATGCAACACCAGCAAGCTTTACTGCAAGTGTCAATAATAGATGGGCAGACCAAGAGGAAATTGCCAAGCAACAATTAAGCAATAAAGTAGATATCATTATGGGAGGAGGCAAAAAATTCTTTACTCGAAAAGATAAAAGAGGGATTGACCTGATTGATGCATACAAAAACTCAGGGTATCGTTATATTTCAACTGCAGATCAATTAGAAAAAACAAATTCGAATAAAATTCTCGGGCTTTTTGGAGATGCTCACTTAAATTTTCAATTAGATCGTGAACTACTCAAAACAACAGAACCAACCTTACAGGAAATGACTAAAAAAACACTCGATATTCTATCAAAAGACGAGAAAGGTTTTTTTGCCATGATTGAAGGAGGTCGTATTGACCACGCCTCCCATGCATCCGATATTACAGGAATATGGAAAGAAACAATTGCCTTCGATGAAGTGGTTAAATACTGTGTGGAGTGGGCTAATAAACAACAAGATACATTAGTTGTTGTTGCCGCTGACCACGAAACGATGGGGGTTTCTGCCACTGAAGCAATGGATATAAATGCACTTAAAAACATTACTGCATCCCCTCATTACATGGCTCAGCAACTAACGAAGAAAAAAACAAGTAATCACTATACGGAAAAAAGTATACGAAAGGTCTTTAAAGACTATGCAGCAATGGATATAACTAATGAAGAGCTTGCCAAATTTCAAACAAACAAATTACCGAAGAAAGAACAAGTCTATCGCGAGCAACAAATCGACTGGCAAATTGGAAGTATTATTGCGAACCATTACCACGGCGGTATCCTCCAACCAGAAGTACAACAGCTTAGCACTACAGGGGGGCATACAAGTAATATGATTGTTGTCTTCGCATTTGGAATGGGGGCAGAAGAATTTCATGGGGTGTTAGATAATACCGATATTCCCAAGAAAATTGCCTCCATTATGGGCTATCCTTTTGCTAATTAATATGGTAAACATCCAAACGTAAATAATCACTTCAACATATTCTATCATGAGGTGATTATTTATGTTTTTAAAACCAACTTCTGTCACATATATATCAAATGGATTCCGTTCTACAGGTAAGGACAAGCATTTTGGAATTGACTTTGCACAAAATGGAATTAATGCGATTAGAGCATGTGCTGACGGCAAGGTGACCAAATCCTATTTTTCAACAAGTTACGGAGAATGTATCATGATTCTTCATAACATTTCTGGCAAAGAATATGAAACGGTTTATGCCCACTTAAAAAGTGGTTCTCGGAAAGTAAAGGTCGGAGAATATGTAAAAAAAGGACAAGTTATTGGCATTATGGGTAATACAGGAGATTCAACCGGTCAGCATTTACATTTTGAATTACACATTGGCCGTTGGAATAATAATAAAACGAATGCAGTTAACCCACTTCCTTATTTTGAATCAGATACTGAAGCCATTCCTTCTAGTAACAATGAATATATTGTTAAAAAAGGAGATACATTATATGAAATTAGTAGAAAATATAAAACAACGATTAAAGTTCTTGCAGCTTACAATCAAATAGCAAACCCGAACCTAATTAAAGTAGGACAGAAAATCAAAATACCTTCCACACAAGCTGTTTATTATGTAGTAAAAAAAGGAGATACCGTCAGCCAAATTGCGAAGACTTTTCATACAAGTGTTAGTAAAATAGAGAAATGGAATCAATTGAAGGATGTTAATAAAATATACCCAGGACAGAAACTAAGAGTAGGATAAGCTTTTAGCTATCTTACTCTACTTTCTCCTGTAATAAAAAGAGTAGTGTGTACACAAAGGCAAGGTAAATCTTTATACATATCTTTTCTTTCGAATGGAAATAAAGTTATCTATATGATCAGCTTTCCTCGTCGGCACATAGACATATATTCGAAAACTCAATTAATAAAAAAAAGAGTCGTAACACTTAAAAGCTAAATTAGAGAATGTTTGTCTTTATTGATTAGCTATTTCATTTTGTCAAAATCCCAGAGAAAAAGGAGGTAATCAATTGATTACCTCCTTTTTCAGCCGCATTTGCCGCTTAGATGTATGGAGTTTCAAAACCTGCTCCACCAGGTGGGTGTTCGCAAAAGCTCTCATCATATGTCCTAATGACAAATGGCATTAGGCCTGCTGATCCTTCTTTAATATAGAACTCCCTAATTATCGATAAAGGTTGAAACTTCATACGATAACGTACAACGCAGCTTCTATGGTTTTATCATACATGAATTTCCTTTGGAAAGCAAATGGTAAAATTAGGATGTCACTTTTAAGTATTAAGCACGAGAAACGTAGCTTGCTTCAGCTGTGTTAATAATCAAACGATCCCCTTGATTAACAAAGAAAGGAACTTGAACAGTTAATCCTGTTTCCATCACTGCAGGTTTTGTACCACCAGATGCCGTATCTCCCTTAATTCCAGGTTCTGTTTCAGTAACTTCTAATACAACCGTATTTGGAAGCTCTACACCTAGAGTTTCGGATTGATACATCATAATATGGACTTCCATATTTTCTTTTAAGAATTTTAGTTCGTATTCGATTACAGAAGCAGAAAGCTCAATTTGGTCATAAGATTCTACATCCATAAATACGTGCTGGTCACCATTAGCATATAGATATTGCATTTTGCGATTGTCAATTTGCGCTTTTGCAACTTTTTCGCCAGCTCTAAATGTTTTTTCTTGAACAGCTCCAGTACGTAAATTCTTTAATTTAGAGCGAACAAACGCTGCTCCCTTACCAGGCTTAACGTGTTGGAAATCAAGTACGCGCCAAATTCCACCGTCTACCTCAATTGTTAAACCTGTTTTAAAATCGTTTACTGAAATCATGCAGTAATCCTCCTATAAAATAATCAGTTCCTTAGTTGAATGGGTTAAAGCTTCATTATGATTATTTGTTATTATTGTATCATCTTCAATACGCACTCCACCAAGTCCTGCGATATAAATACCTGGTTCCACTGTTACGACCATACCTGGTTCTAGAGGAGCATTATTTCGGAAGGATAAATTAGGTCCTTCATGAACTTCTAGCCCAATTCCGTGACCTGTAGTATGTCCAAAATATTCCCCATAGCCTTTTTCAGTTATGTAATCACGAGTCAGTGCATCTGCTTGGATACCTGTTATTCCTGGTTTAATGCCTTCCATTCCCTTTAGTTGAGCTTTTAATACGATATCATAAATCTCTTTTAATTTCTCATCTGGGTTACCGATAGCAATGGTTCTCGTAATATCTGATACATAGCCATTATAATAAGCACCGTAATCTAATGTAATAAAATCACCAGCTTCAATTACTTTGTCGGTTGCAACACCATGTGGCAATGCAGATCTTGTCCCTGATGCAACAATTGTATCAAAGGAGGATGAAGTGGCGCCTAATTTTCTCATAAAAAACTCTAATTCATTCGAAACTTCCAATTCTGTTTTCCCTACCTTAATAAAATCAAGGATATGGGTGAAAGCAGCATCAGCAATCTTAGCAGCTTCCTTTAATATCTTAATCTCTTCATTAGTCTTAATCAAGCGTAACTTTTCAATTATACCTGAAACTGGCACTAATTCTCCTTTTACAACAGATTCTAGCTCCTTATATTGAGTAAAGGTTGTATAATCTTGTTCAAAAGCTAGTTTCTTTATTCCCAATTTCTCTGCTTGACTTGCAACCTCTTGAAGAATTGCCCCTTTATGCTGAACAACTTCGAATCCACTGCATTGATTTCCTGCCTGTTCCACATAACGGAAGTCTGTGATAAATAAAGCTTTCTCTCCGCCTATTAATACAGCTCCTGAAGATCCTGTAAAATTACTAACATAACGTCTGTTATATGTACTTGTTATTAAAATACCATCTGCCCCAACTTCTGCTAGTGCTTCTCTTACTCTTTTAAGTTTCTCCATTATAACCCTCTCCCTTATTTGATACACTTGCCTAGAGGTACATGCTTTCTATAGCCTTAACAACTTCTAGATAAGGTAAAAATCTGAATGATGAAAAAAGTACACTCATGAAATTATTTTAACATAAATACTTTTATAATACAGGCAAAATAGCTAGCAAATAAAGATTTTAGACACCCTAACTAGCCAAATAAAAGCCTTGAGTAAGAGGGCATAACCACTTTTCAAGAAATTAAAAAATGATTTTATTGCCCTTCATTACCTGTTAAATTAGTTGACGGCTTTTTTTCCTTCCATTTTTTTAGTTGAATTTCACTTTCTTCATAAGAGATTGTATAACCCACAAATACACCATAAAGGGCATATAAACATGCGGAAAAAATGATTGTATCCCTTTTCAGCTCTAGAAATGGGGCCATGCTTGGAAATATAGGGTTTAAAATGACAAAAACACAAATAAACAATGCAATCCCATATCCAATTCCTATATAGATGGTTTTAAATTTCCTTAGCATCAAATAGTAAGCAAATGCTGCTCCAGTTGAAAAAAAACCTATGAAGACGATACTGATTACCGTTCCAAGCCAGCCATATTTCCAACTGCCAATCGCCCAAGGCTCTAAGAGGATATTAGGGCGTATTTCTGTAAAATGAAAAACATATCCTATGTACCCAATAAGCGACCAGAATATCCCTCCAAACATGCCTGTCCAAATTACTAAGGCGATAAAAGACATCGGTCTTCCTTTTTCATGTGATTGTTGTTGATTATCCATAATGTCCACCTCCAACCCTAGTATGTCCCAATCCTTTTCTTTCCTTGCATGTTTATCTTAGCGTTTGATTAAAAGGTTTATTCACAAAGGATGGGATGTCTTGCTAGTGGTTTTTTGAATTTTTTAGTAATATAGTATTAGGGGATATACAACCATAAAAATCTTACAGATGAAAAAATTACGTTGTTTTCACCTAAATTATCCTGAGGTTGGTGCTGTTATACATGTCAAGTGAACAAAAACCATTATACGGAGGTCAGGCAGTTGTAGAAGGTGTGATGTTTGGTGGAAAACATCATTATGTCACAGCCATAAGACGCAAAGATCAGACTGTTGATTATTTTCATCTTCCTAGAACGTATAATACCAAGCTAGCAAAATTAAAAAAAATACCATTTTTACGAGGTATTATTGCCATTATTGAATCAAGCGGAAATGGAACAAAGCATTTAAATTTTTCAACGGATCGCTATGATGTTGATCCTTCTGAAGATTATAAATTGGAAGAACAAGAGCCTTCTAAAGTATCCATGATTTTAGGAGTAGCAGTTCTTGGTGTACTTTCCTTTTTATTTGGAAAATTCATTTTTACGCTTATTCCGACTTTCCTAGCAGCTATGTTTATGCCGATTATTTCTGGACATGTTGCGCAAATACTATTAGAAAGCTTTTTTAAGCTAATTCTTTTACTTGGATATATTTATTTTGTCTCACTGACTCCTATTATTAAAAGAGTCTTTCAGTATCATGGTGCTGAACATAAAGTTATTAATGCATATGAAAGTGGGAAAGAATTAACAATAGAAAATGTACAGTCGGCTTCAAGGTTACATTATCGCTGTGGATCAAGTTTTATTCTGTTCACGGTAATTGTTGGGTTATTTCTCTATTTATTTTTCTATCCAGACAACCTTTTAGACAGAGTACTTATTCGTATTGCTTTGATTCCAGTCGTGCTTGGAATTTCCTTTGAGGTATTACAGTTTACCAATAAATTAAGAAATGTCCCAGTTTTAAAATATCTTGGATTGCCTGGTCTATGGCTACAATTATTAACAACAAAAGAACCAAGTGATGATCAAGTGGAAGTGGCTATACTTTCCTTCTCCGAATTAAAGAAACGCGAGGAAGAAACGGAAGCACAGGTTTCAAAGACAGTTGTTAAATAATTTATAAAAGAATCTTCCCTATTTATATAGTTTTATTACCGTTTAAAAATCTTTTTTCTGAAAACTTTTTCTTGTGAACAATTTGGCTTTTTTTGAATAAACTTTTCTTAATAATAGTTTAAAAGTTAGAAAAAATGCTCATCATGCTTTTAGGGAGGTGGCTTTTTGAAGAACCGATTTTCAATTATCTTATTTGGGAGTATTTTTCTCCTTGCTTTCATTGGCTTAACTACTAGTTTAATAAAAAATCCTGCTGGATTTTTTCTAAACATTGCTGTCATTGTTGCTGTAGGTGCTATTATTTGGTTCATTTTCCGCCATTTCAATACAACTAGTCCGCAAAAAAGAGAGCAAAGAGCTTTTCTAAAAGCTGCAAAGAAATCAAAAAAACGGCTACAAACAAGAGAAAAGGTACCAGCAGGACAGCAGCAACATTCAACTAAATCCTCTTCCTTAAAAGCCAACAAGCATAAACGTAGTAAAAGCACTGCACATTTAACTGTTATTGAAGGGAAGAAGAGCAAAAAAAAGAATCGGGCTTCTTTATAAAGGGCTCGATTCTTTTTTGCTATATAGATAGAGCCTTTAGGATATAGCCCCATCATGTTTTAATAAGCCCATTTTTCAAAAAATTTCGTAGCACAATCTCTTCCTAACTGTATTAGTTTTACTTGATCTTCTTTTGTAAGTGCAAATTCTGTTGCGAGTACCCCCTCTGTTGGAACAAAGATAATATTTTTCTCATGCTTCCTGGAAATATAGCGGGAATCATGTGCATCTTTCATCGTTTCAAACATTGCTGCAAATAAATCAATAGCATTTTTGATTTTATGCTTTGGATGCTCCCTTATACTATGACTTAATTTAACTCCTAAAACAGGTCTTGTTTTCAGTACATTCTCTTGATCAAATAACCACATTGGGAAATTACTGAGCACTCCCCCATCAACAATCACATTTTTATTTGACTTATTTCCAAGAGTTACTGGCTCAAAAAAATAAGGCAGACTACAACTCATCCTAATCGCTTTTGCAATCGAAAAAGTTTGGGGATTGATTCTGTATTTCGGCAAGTCGTCTGGTAGAATCATTAATACACCATTTGTAATATCTGAAGCAATAAAGCGTAAAGTTTGTGGGGGTATATCTGCAAATGTTTTTAAACCTTTTACGGCCAATTTACTTTCTATCCATTTTTCCAGTTCTTCTCCTTTATATAACCCTAACTTCCAATATAGAAAAAACCATTTTGCAAGTGGAAAAGGAATGAGCAATTGTCGTTCATCTAAAAAGGTACTTAAATCCAAATCCTCCAATAATTCCGCTATTTCTCGACTCGTATACCCTGCAGCAATTAAGGCAGCAACGATTGAACCTGCACTAGTTCCTGCCAACCGAGCAAATTGAAATCCTCGTTGTTCTACAACTTCATATGCTCCCACTAAAGCTAGCCCTTTAATTCCTCCTCCAGAAAAGACCCCGTCTATATACATAAAATTCACTCCTTTTAACAAGCAAATGGGACTTCGAAAGGTTTTTCATTTTTATGGACTCTAGACCTTTATACTCCAATTTAGTATTCGTAATTAGAAAATAGTACAGAAGACAAGTTAAATGTCATTCTTTTATTTATGGTCATCGTATTCACTTTAAAAAGGATGCAGTAAATGCATATTGGGTTTAGGCATTTGTATCAATCAATATAGTGTATAGACACATAAACTAATTCGAAGTAGATAAGTGCAGTATCTTGTTTTGAAGATAAAAAGTAGCGAAGGATGTGCACATTAGCTAAATAATGAAAAAAGAGGAGGATATTTATGCAAAATCAATTCATTTATCCACAAAATATTAGAAGAATACGACCTGGGTTTGGTGGATTTGGCAGACCAGGTTTTGGTAGACCTGGATTCGGTAGACCTGGGTTCGGCTTTGGAGGAGCTGGCTTAGGACTTGGCTTAGGCTTGTTAGGAGGATTTGCAACAGGGGCATTACTTGGTCCAGCATTATATGGAGGATATGGTTATCCACCATATGGTTACGGATATGGCGTCCCACCGTTTGGGTTTTATTAAAATAATGTAATAGTTAATGGGAGCGATAAGCGAACCACCTATATCACTCTCCTTAATATAGATTAATCCTGCTTTTATATATATTTAAAGAGGCTGACAATTGCTCAGCCTCTTTCTGTAGCTTTATTCATAAAAGTAATAATTTCAAACTGAAGCTCTATTCATTATGACCAATATCTGCGTATTAAAGGCCACATTTTAATTGTGTGTTGCAATTCGTACAAGTATTACATCCACCGATTTCTTCTACTACACCTTTTCGGCATACAGGACAAGTATCGCCGATTTCTGAACCAATTGTTACATTTGTTGATTTTAACTCATTTATCGTATCGACAAGAACTACATGTGGTTCTTGATGCTTTTGTGGTTGTGTTTCTTCAAATGTGTTTTCTTCCGCTTTTAATGTTAGTACTTGACTATCGCGAGAGCCATCCACATAAACGGTTCCGCCTTTTGCACCACCACGATATAATCTTTCATACACTTTTTGAACTTGCTCTACACTATATCCTTTTGGTGCATTTACCGTTTTACTAATAGAGCTATCAATCCATCTTTGAATGATACATTGAACATCAGCATGTGCCTCTGGAGCCAAATCCATTGCAGCAACGAACCAATTTGGAAGATTATTTGGATCTGCTTCTGGATGCGCATCTAAATATTCTTGAACAATATCTGCTTTCACTTCAATAA
The DNA here is from genome assembly GCF_001076885.1 of Bacillus sp. 522_BSPC. Classification (GTDB taxonomy): domain Bacteria; phylum Bacillota; class Bacilli; order Bacillales; family Cytobacillaceae; genus Niallia; species Niallia hominis. The sequence goes on along the minus strand of NZ_JVDT01000113.1, from coordinate 10,820 downwards.
ATTTTCCAAGTCTTCCGCTTCGGAAATAAGAGAAGGAGAAGTAAGGCTCAAGACCAGTTGATACCCCAACCATTGTACCTGTACTGCCTGTAGGTGCTACTGTTAATAAATGAGAGTTACGAATACCATATTGAAGAATGTCTTCTCTAATATCCTCAGGCATTTTTTTCATGAAGCCAGTATGAATAAAGGCATCGCGTAGTTTCGCAACCTCTTCCTCTGATTCCGCTTGTAAGAATGGGAAGCTGCCTTTTTCTTTCGCTAACTCAATAGATGCTCTGTACGCAGTTGTTGCGATGGTTTCAAATACTTTATCTACTAAGACATTTCCCTCTGCACTGCCATATTCTGTTTCACAGTAAATCAGTAGATCATGAAGACCCATAACACCAAGACCGACACGACGTTCTCCAAGCGCTTGCTTTTTATTTTCTTCCAAGAAGTAAGGAGTTGCATCGATTACGTTATCCTGCATTCTAACGCCTATTTCCACTGTTTTCTTAAGCTTTTCAAAATTAACTGTTTTGTTTTCCTTATCTGCCATTTCTGCAAGGTTAACAGCAGCTAGATTACATACACTAAATGGAGCTAATGGCTGCTCTCCACAAGGGTTTGTCGCCACAACTTTTTGACCATAGCTAGTAGCGTTTGTCATTTCATTTGATAGTGATAGGTAAGGCTTTGAAGCAATTCTCCACCTTTTCCCCCACTCCACACCGTACGTGAGATTTTCACCTCATACGGCGTTCTATCTAATCCTACTAAACCAAATTTCAACAAGTTACAAGCTTAATAATTATTTATCGAGTATTGTGCAAGTTTTTGAATGCCTCTAAATCAAGATTGATTCATTCTTACATTTCTTACGTAATGCATTTATCTTCTCAATCAGTTTCGAATTCTGATTGAGTTTCCATTTAACAAGGTATTTATCAATCGTTTCTTTTTCAGTAGCATGAAGTAGTCTATGCATGTCTTCATGGATAATTTTGAGGTTATCATACTTATCCGTTCCACCTAAACTTCTAGGCTTTACATGATGACAGTGAACTTCATGTGCTTCAAGAAAGATACCAAGTATTTCACAACATCCATTCCTCATTGAGTAACGGGAAAGTCTATTGTCTTGATATTCGATTGATTGGTCTTGTATCTTGGATTGCATTAGTATTCTTATGTTATATTCGACAACTGGTTGAAGTTTATTGTGAATTAATTTTCTACCTTCATCAGTGTAGACCGAAAGCTTAGGATTAAATTGTCTAGATTCAGTAAAACTTGTAATCCCATGTATAGGAAAGAGATGAACTCCTAGTACCTTCCATGTTTTGAGGTTACTTGAGTAGTACTGATTATAGACTTTACTTGCATCCGTTGGGTGTGCATATTTCCCTCCAACTTGATGTAGTTTACTCCTAGCATAAGGATGAACCTTGTGTGCTATGTCTTTGAAATCTGATGGAACCATACTCCCGTATTTAAAGTAATTTTGTATCCCCATTACATAAGCATTAAAGAGCCTTATGTTATTAACGGTCGTTTCCTTCCTAATTCTAAGAATTAGTTCCTTCATTTTCCTAATGACATCAGCTTTCTTCTTATCAATCATATTTACCCTAACAAGATGTTTTTGTTTCTTCCTAACAGCCTTAATTTTAAATCCCAAGAAATCCGAGGACTTCTTTTTGAGATTTGTAATTTTAGATTTCTCAGGTGAGATATCTAATTTCAATCTACCCTTCAAGTATCCTGCCACTGCATGAAACCATTTGACTGCATTCTCATGATTATTGGTCATAATTTTGAAGTCATCTGCGTATCGAACTATAAAGCCAATCTTCATATTCGAATTTCGTTTCAACATTAAGTACTTCTTTACATTCTGAGAATACTCATGCTTCGTTTCAAAAGTTTCCCATTGATTACTTACCCACATATCTAAATCATGAAGAACAATGTTAGAGAGTAAAGGTGAGAGTATTCCTCCTTGTGGAGTACCTTTGTTTGGAATTCCAATACCTTTTATCGGTGCTTTGAGCATTTTGCTTATGATTGCTAAAACCCTTCTATCATGAATGCCCAAATTCCACATTTGCTTCATGAGAACCCTATGATTTACATTGTCGAAGAATCCCTTTATGTCGATATCTACTACATAATGTAATTGTGAGATATTAACTAAGAAATTCACCCTAGATAAAGCATGTTTTGTGCTTCGTAATGGTCTGAAACCATAACTGTGATTATAAAACTTAGCTTCACAGATAGGTTCAAGAATTTGTTTAAACATCTGTTGAATTAGCCTATCCAACATTGTTGGTATTCCTAAAGGTCTAAACTTGGTATTATCCATTCCCTTTGGAATCATTACTCTGCGTACTGCTTTAGGTTTGTAATCTTTGAGCGAAGTTCGAATGAGATTTATGAATTCTTGCTTATTCATCACTTTATAGTTGTCAATCACATACTTATCTGTTCCAGCAGTTTTAGAACCTTTATTGGCTTTTATGTTTCTGTAAGCTAGTAGGATGTTTCTTTCATCTATGATTAGGTTAAATAGATTTTTGAAAAGATGTCCTTCCTTACTCTTGGCAAATAATTCATCAAAAAACTCTTGCATACCATAATACTCGTTGTGTCTTAGGCTCATATTCGTTGCAGATCACCTGACTTTCTCAGTGATTCCCTGCATTCTTACCCGATCAACGAATTTCACTTGCTTTGTTTGGTTTAATATATTGAATTAGACTTGGGTCTATCCCTCCACTTATTTTCATAAGCTTCTTCGGTACTGTGACCCTACTTTCACAAGGATAAATGAATTTCAGATTAGAAATCCTTATATCAACCACTCGGATGATAGTCCTTGAATGAGTGTTCCTTGCTTACCACGTTCCAATAATTCCTAGCCATATGATTGAACTTAGGTGCTTGCTCTGAGCCTGAGATTATATAGTGTCCTTGTTCACTATATCGTGTTTCATGACAACGGACTTACTCCACGACAATCTCGGTTAAACTGGTTAACCTTCCACCTTTTCAAGCGGATTTCATTCTAGACCCTTTCATTCGCAAGTTCGTCAGTCAGGTTGCTAATCTGACATTCTCACCATATTCACCTTTTTCGGCTGACCGCCTTATCTTCGACCATGACTCTAAGTGAGTTTTAGGTCAAATTCAGACGACTTTACCTAGCTTCATACACTTCATCACTATCATGATTCCATGCATGTAGGAGTCTCATCATAGTGGTTTCAGCTCAACGTGACGGCTTTCATTCCCACTATCGGAATTATCAGTTGTATTTAACATAACTTTTGTTTGTTAAACCCTCTATTTCATACGTTTAAGCCGCACTTATAAGAGAACGTGTCGCACCATTATCAATGAAGAAGATACCTGGCTCTGCAGAATAAGTTGCACAGATATTAATTAAGTTCCATAATTCCTTCGCTTTTATTTTACGATAAACACGAACTTTATTTCCTTCTGCTTCCCATTCTCTTACATCGCCAACTTTATGCCATTCTTCATTATAATGTTGCATTTGCTCCTTATCGTAGCTTTCAACATCAGGGAAACGAAGTGCATATTCTTCATCCTTCTCCACTGCATCCATAAATTCATTTGTTAAGCAGACAGAAATGTTTGCACCTGTTAAAAATTCTGATTGATGAACAGCATAAGTACCGCCGCTTGATAGCTTTTCTTCTGCATCACGGAAAATACTCTCGTTAAAACCACCTTGCCCAGGGATATTTTTATAATTTAGAATTCCTTGATACATAGAACGTTCTTGTTCTGTTAAAGGAGTAAATTTCAATTTATCTTGTGCATATTTTTTAATTGTTTCATCTTGCGTATTTTCAATCAAGAAACGTAAAATACGTGGATTTTGCATTTTCGAAATAATGAATTCAATAATATCTGGATGCCAATCAGCTAGCATAATCATTTGAGCACCACGACGAGAACCGCCCTGTTCAACTAAATGTGTTAATTTCGCAATATCATCTAACCAAGAAACAGAACCAGATGATTTACCATTAACTCCTTTTGCTAGTGTATTACGAGGTCTTAGCGTAGATCCATTTGTTCCAACACCGCCTCCACGACTCATGATTTCCATAACCTGCTTACGATGCTCGGAAATACCTTCTCTTGAATCCTGAACAAAAGGCATTACATAACAGTTGAAATACGTAACATCTGTTCCTGCTCCAGCTCCATATAATACACGACCTGCAGGGATAAAGTTCAAATGAACAAGCTCACTGTAAAACTTTTCGAACCATTCTTTTCTTTTCTCTTCTGTCTTTTCTACAGATGCAAGACCAGTAGCGTTTCGTTTTGCAATTTGCTCATAATAAATTTCCAACGGTTTTTCAATTACATCTAAGGAACGAACAATGACACCCGTTTCTCCTTCTTCTCCTTCAAGAACGCCACGGTAATCTTCTTCCACTAATACCTTCGCTGTATTAAGAATATGGTCAATTTCTTGAATGAACCCTAATCCTCTTGCTGGAAACTTTGGATCTTCTTTAATCGTTAATACAACAAAATCGCCAGCTGATAACGTAATTTTCTCTGTATCTTTATACGTATAACGGTCAAGCATGACAAGTCGAGAAACGCCTTTATGAGTTAGTTTCATATCTGGGGTAATTGGATGAACCTCCGGAAATAAAGCAATATCCTTATTCAGCTTTTCTATATCTACCTTCACACCTTGACTTAACATTACTGACATACACACAACCCCTTCATTCATATAAAAAGTAGAGCAGATACTAATAGTTGTTGAAAAATAATCTTTGTATATAAATCTATAATTAGATATCTAGCATTTTTTTATTAATACCCTTAAACTATCACATCAAACACATAAAATCAACATATAGTATTCACCATAAAAATCAATACCCATATATTGTGTATATTTAAAAAATTACCGATTTGTCAAACACCGAAAAAAAGTAGATTTTAAAGAAAAAGAAAGAGATACATAGATAATTAGACATAAAAAAAGAAATTTCGTCCTTTTTCGCACTTGCTTATTGGAATATAGGATAATCCATTGATATTAGCCTGTTTATCTTAATCTTTTCTCTCCAAAAAAATTTTTCGACATGTAAAAATGATACGAAAGCATTGTATTTTTTCGTTTAAGCAACCATTTTTAAAAGCAATTAAAACACGAAATTCTAATAAAAGAATTTCGTGCTCAAAAATTTAGATCTATTTATCGTCTAAAATTCCATTCATCGCTTTCATATTTTTCTTTCGCGATTTTTTCTACATATTCTAATTCTTCATCAGTTAACTGATAATTATCTAACTGAATATCCAACCCTTCTTCAAAGCCTTTTCTAAAAGCTTCTTTCGCCATCTCAATGGAAATGTTTCTCGATGTTAAATCGTTAATAGCTACCGCTTTACTCTTAAAAGCCTTTTGCATTCTTTCCTTGACGCGGTCATTTGGATACTTAAATAGACGGAATAATTTATCCTCGTCTAAGTCTAATAAAATAGAACCATGCTGCAAAATAACACCCTGTTGTCTCGTTTGTGCACTCCCAGCGACCTTTCTTCCCTCAACTACTAATTCATACCAACTAGGCGCATCAAAGCATACTGCGGATCTTGGACTTTTCAAATTATTTTTTTGTTCTTCTGTTTTCGGCACAGAAAAATAGGCATCTAATTCTAAAAAGTGAAACCCTTTTAATATACCTTCCGAAATGACCCGATAAGCTTCTGTTACTGTTTTCGGCATATTAGGATGTTCTTCTGTAACAATCACACTGTATGTCAATTCATGCTCATGCAGAACGCCTCTTCCACCAGTTGGTCTTCTTACAAATCCAAGACCTAATTCTTTAACCGCTTGTAAGTCAATTTCTTTCTCTACCTTCTGAAAATATCCAATAGATAAAGTAGCAGGATTCCAGCCATAAAAACGAATCACCGGCGGAAAAACTCCTTTAGAATGCCATTCTAATAACGCTTCGTCTAATGCCATATTAAAAGAAGGAGAATGATTGCCTGAATCAATAAATCTCCATGTTTCTTTTACCATAACGAACCCTCTTTTTCTATGTATAATTACATTAAATCCCTACTAAGGATATCAAAAAGAAAGCCTATTTAAAAGTAACTTGCATGGAAATAAATTTAATTAAAGAAATGTTATGGATATATTATAAGTATTTACTTTACTACTAGAAGGGTTGATAGATATAATAGAGATAGTGTAAGTAATTGAAAGGAGAAATGAGAATTGACAATGATTTATACTCTTCTCATCGTTTTAGTCGCATTCCTTGTATATTCAGTGGTTATGTGGCTTTATCAACGTCGCATTGTAAAAACTGTAAGCCAGGATGAATTCCGCCAAGGATACAGAAAGGCACAGTTGATTGATGTACGTGAACCAAATGAATATGAGGCTGGTCATGTACTCGGTGCAAGAAATATTCCACTATCACAGCTAAAGATGAGAAAAAGTGAAATTCGTCCTGATAAGCCAGTATATTTATACTGCCAAAATGGGATGAGAAGCGGAAGAGCTGCTCAGTTTCTTTATCGTAAAGGATATAAGGACTTAACCCAATTAGAAGGCGGATTCAAAAAGTGGACAGGAAGAATTAAAGCAAAAAAATAATAATATTCTAACTAGGAATTATTATATAAAAAAAGCTGATGCATACTTAGACATCAGCTTTTTTCATTTACTTCTTATTTCAAATTTGCTATCTTCTTCGTATAACGAAGGACTGGTTTTCTTGCAGCTAAAGTCTCATCTAAACGACCGATTACTGTCGTATGAGGTGCTTCCTGAACAACTTCTGGTGTTTCTTCTGCTTCTTTTGCAATTTGAATCATTGCATCAATAAAACTATCCAATGTCTCCTTTGATTCCGTTTCAGTTGGCTCAATCATTATGCATTCTTCGACATTTAAAGGGAAATAGATTGTTGGTGGATGATAGCCAAAATCAAGCAATCTTTTGGCTATATCTAATGTTCGCACCCCTAATTTCTTTTGTCTTCTACCACTTAAGACAAACTCATGTTTACAATGACGATCAAATGGCAAATCATAAAATTCAGCAAGACGTCTCATCATATAATTTGCATTTAAGACGGCATTTTCTGTTACAGCCTTTAATCCATCTGGTCCCATTGAACGAATATACGTATAGGCACGTACGTTAATACCAAAGTTTCCATAGTATGGTTTCACTCTACCAATTGCTTGTGGTCGATTATAATCTAAGACAAATTCATCTCCTACCTTTGTCAAAACTGGCTTTGGTAGAAAAGGAATTAAATCAGCTTTCACTCCCACAGGTCCAGAACCTGGCCCACCACCACCATGCGGTCCTGTAAATGTTTTATGCAGATTCAAATGGACAACATCAAAGCCCATGTCTCCAGGTCTTGCCTTTGAAAGTACCGCATTTAGATTGGCACCATCATAATATAATTTCCCGCCAGCACTATGAACAATTTCAGCCATTTCTAAAATATTTTCTTCAAAAAGGCCTAGTGTATTGGGGTTTGTCAACATTAATGCCGCTGTATCTGTACCAACTACTCTTTTTAAATCTTCTAAATCTACTAATCCATTTTCATTTGATTTTACTGTCACCGTTTCTAACCCTGCAACTGTTGCAGATGCAGGATTTGTTCCGTGTGCAGAATCAGGAACAATGACTTTTGTTCGCTCTGTATCCCCATTTGCTTCATGAAAAGCTCTAATCAGCATTAACCCAGTCCACTCACCATGTGCCCCTGCAGCCGGCTGTAAAGTAACTTCATCCATGCCGGTGATTTCAACAAGATGCTGTTGCAAGTCATACATAAGCTCTAATGCACCCTGGATAGATGATTCCTCTTGTAATGGATGGATATGAGCAAAGCCATTGAATCTGGCAACATTTTCATTTATTTTCGGATTATATTTCATCGTACATGACCCTAATGGATAAAAGCCGGAATCTAAGCCATGATTTCGTTTTGATAAAGCAGTATAATGACGCATTATATCTAATTCGGATACTTCCGGAAGTTCTGGAGTTTCTTCTCTTATATAATCATTCGGCAAAAGCTCCGACAGATTAACTGTTGGGATATCCATTTCTGGTAAACTATACCCTATTCTTCCTGGTGTACTGCTTTCAAAGATAAGAGGTTGATTTTGATTAGACATGATACTCCTCCATTTCTGCAACAAATTCATCAATTTCAGCTTTGGTACGCAATTCCGTTACGGCAATTAGCATATGGTTTTCTAGTTGTTCAAACTCTCTTCCTAAATCATAGCCACCAATCATTCCTTTTTCTAATAACGCACGGTTAATAGAAGATATGGAAGTATTACATTTAATAAGAAATTCATTAAAGGATGGCCCTTCATAAACAATATCAAAGCCTGCTTCCTTTAGTTTTATTTTAGCGTAATGTGCTTTTTGCATATTGGCAATGGCCATTTCTTTCACACCATGCTTTCCAAGTGCTGTCATCGCAACAGATGCAGCTAATGCATTTAGGGCTTGGTTTGAGCAAATATTAGAAGTGGCTTTATCACGGCGAATATGCTGCTCCCTTGCCTGCAGGGTTAATACAAATCCTCTTTGGCCATTATCATCTATAGTCTGGCCGACTAAGCGCCCAGGAACCTTTCTCATTAACTTAGAAGTTACAGCAAAATAGCCACAGTGCGGTCCTCCAAAGCCCATCGGAATACCAAATGGTTGTGCATCTCCTACTACTATATCAGCTTGGAATTTCCCTGGTGGTGTTAATGCTCCTAAAGCGAGTGGGTTGCTTGATACGACGAATAATGATTTATGCTCATGAATAATTGCTTCTAAATCTTTTAATGGCTCCACTCTTCCAAAAAAGTTTGGGTATTGAATCATCACTGCTGCAACTGTATTATCGATCATCGTCTCTAAAGCATCTAAATCTGTTATGCCTTCCTTATGTGGAACCTCTACAACTTCGATATACTGACCCTTTGCATAGGTTTTAACAACTTCTTTTGCTTCTGGATGAATGGCGCTTGATAAAAGAATCTTTTTTCGTTTCGTCGTCCCTGCACTTAACATCCCTGCCTCTGCTAATGCAGTTGCTCCGTCGTACATAGAAGAGTTAGCTACGTCCATTCCTGTTAGTTCACAAATCATGGTCTGAAACTCAAAAATAGCTTGTAATTCCCCTTGTGAAATTTCCGGTTGATACGGGGTGTAGGCTGTATAAAATTCGGAGCGTGATAGAACATGGTCTACTATAACAGGCGAATAGTGATCATAAACTCCAGCTCCAAGAAAAGATACATTCGCTTTCGCGTCAGCATTTTTTTGGGATAGCTTTGTTAATTCTTTCAATAATGCAGATTCACTTTTTGCAGGCTTGATTTGATAGCTTCCTTTAAAACGTACTTTTTCTGGTATATCTGAAAATAATTCATCTACTGAATTTACACCAATTTTTTCAAGCATTTCCTTTTGATCTTGTTCTGTCATCGGTAAATAGCGATGCTTCATTCGTTTTTCCCCCAGTCATTAGCCCATCTTGATTTTAAACATAGCCATAAAAGTTATTTTCTTTTATAAAAAGGCGTCTTGATAACTTTTGCCTTCAAATGCTTTCCTCTTATTTCTACTTCCACCTCTGTACCCAATAAAGCATAATCAACTTGAATTAACGCAAGCCCAATGTTTTTCTTTAAGGTCGGCGACTGAGTACCAGTAGTAACTTCCCCAATACACTTGTCATTTGCAAATACTTTATAGCCATGTCTTGGAATACCTCTGTCTAACATTTCAATTCCAATTAACTTTCTTGATAATCCTTCTTCCTTTTGTTTCTTTAAAGCTTCCTTTCCGAAAAAGTAAGCTTCTTTATTTAATTTAACGGCAAATCCAATTCCAGCTTCTAATGGTGAAATATTTGCCGTTAATTCTTGCCCATATAATGCAAGTGTTGCTTCAAATCGCAAAGTATCCCTTGCACCTAAGCCGCAAGGAAGTACCCCTAATTCCTCACCTAACGATAATATTTCACGCCATAAGTCTTTAGCATCTTCCCTTTGACAATAAATTTCAAAACCATCCTCGCCAGTATATCCAGTGCGGGATAACAGAACCTCTTTGCCTGCTAAATTCACCTTGTTCTGAAAGTGAAAATACTTAATTCCAGCATAATCAACAGAGGGATTTATTTTTTTTAATATCTCTTCTGCTAACGGACCTTGAAGTGCTAATTGAGCAAAATCTTCTGATAAATTAGTTAAGATAACATCTCCAGTAGTATGTTTTTGGAGCCATTCGAAATCTTTCTCGATATTGGATGCATTCACCACTAACAAATAGTGATTGTCTGCAAGTTTATATGTTAATAAATCATCTACCGTTCCACCATTTTCGTAGCACATTGCCGAATATTGTGCAGCACCTATTGTGATTTTTCCGATGTCATTTGTTAGCATTTTTTGAAGAAAAGCTAAGCTACCGCTTCCCTTCACTTCGATTTCGCCCATATGGGAAACATCAAATAACCCTGCTTTTGTACGAACAGCCTCATGCTCCAGCTTTATACCGGAAAATTGTACAGGTAAAGCCCATCCTCCAAAATCGATTGTCTTTCCTCCATACTCTTTGTACACCTCATATAATGGTGTTTGCTTTAATAAAGCCAACGAACAGCACTCCTATCCCCTATGTATTAGACTTTCTCATTTATCCCATTAAAAAACGGCAACAAAAAAAGACAGATAACCCCCTTTTATAAAAAAGTAAGGTCTCTGTC
>NZ_JVDT01000112.1 GCF_001076885.1 Bacillus sp. 522_BSPC | reverse complement strand
GCAAGTAAAAGTGGGAAAGTCGCAAGAAAAGTAGCCGGACTCGCAAGTAAAAATAGGAAACCTGCAAGAAAACAAGCCAAACCTGCAAGTAAACAAGCCAACCTCACAACTAAATCCAACGTATCTAAATAGAGTATCCCCCAATGCAGAAAAAATTAATTTTACTAGTTTAAGATTCTATTAATCTGTCCACACTGTGTTAGTGAAGGGGCGGTGCTAAAGATGAAAAACAAACCGATGGCAACTATTTATTTATTTGTACTTATTCTAACAACTATTATGAGTTTATATATTCCAAAAACTGAAGTAGCAGCAAATAATGAGGTAATCATTCCGAATGATGCGATTCGTCTTAGAATCTTAGCAAATAGTGATTTAGAAGAAGATCAGGCATTAAAAAGAAAAGTAAGAGATGCTGTAAATGAAGAAATTACAAACTGGGTTTCTGAATTGACTTCCAAGGAAGCTGCTAAAGACTTATTAAAAGCAAAGTTACCAGAGATTCAGCAGATTGCAGAAAGCGTAGTAGCGGAAGAAAATGCTAAGCAAGCAGTGGATGTTACGTTTGATAAAGTAGATTTTCCAACGAAGCTGTATGGTGAGTTCTTATATCCAGCAGGTCAATATGATGCAATTCTTATTACTTTAGGAGAAGGGGAAGGTGCTAATTGGTGGTGTGTTCTTTTCCCGCCATTATGCTTCCTAGATTTTTCTAACGGAGTAGCAGTAAGTGATGGATTTGAGGAAGAAGAAAAAGCAGATAAAGAAAAAAATACCAAAGTAGAGACAGTCGAAGACAAGAAAGCTGAAAAGGAAAAACCAGCAAAGGTAGAAAAGAAAGTGGAAGAGAAAGAAGATCCTGTATTTGTTAAAGAGGAAGAAGAGGAAGTAGAAGTGAAATTTTTCTTAGTAGAATTATGGGAAAAGATTTTTGGATAATAGACAATGAATTGGGAAGATGCTTGTTAGAGAGCATCTTTTTTTGTTGGTTGAAGATATTGCCCAAACAAAAAAGTTAAGTAAATATACCTAATTCATCTTAAACCATTGACATTTTTCAGATAGTTAAGTATTTTGTATATAAACATAAAAGTTTCCCTAAGGAAACAAATTGTCTATCGGTTATGATTTTTGTGATGATGAAAAGGGGGAATAACAATGTGGAAGTTTGTGTTAACAGGATTAGTAATAACATTCTTTTTTTTAACGGGTTGTTCAGCTGAATCAACCGGGTCTAAGGAAGATGGTAAGCTTGAGATTGTTACTACAATTGCACAAATTGCAGAACCAATGTCGGTAATTGGCGGAGATAAAGTAGAGGTGAATAGTCTAATGGGACCTGGTGTAGACCCGCATTTATATACGGCTACCCAAGGAGATATCCAGAAAATGGAGGGTGCGGATATTATCTTTTATAGTGGGTTACATCTAGAAGCGAATATGGTAAAGGTCTTTGAAGAGATTGGGAAAACAAGACCAGTTCTTGCTATTGGAGAAGTTAACCCAGAGGAAAAGCTTTTAAAGGATGAGGAAGGTGCTATTGATCCACATATATGGTTTGATATTGATCTATGGAAGGAATCACTTGATGCAGCAACAAATGAGTTAAAGAAAGCTTTACCGGAAGATAGTGATTATTTTGAAAATAATAAGCAAGCGTATTTTGAAAAATTGGATACATTGAAGGAAGAAGCAAAAGCACAGTTGAAAACAATGTCATCAGATAAACGTGTACTAGTTACAGCTCATGATGCGTTTGGCTATTTTGGAAGAATGCTAGATATTGAGGTTGCTGGATTACAAGGTCTTAGCACGGAAGCGGAAATTGGATTATCGGATATAGAGGAGACTATTCAATTACTAGTGGAGCATCAAGTTCCTGCTGTATTTATCGAAAGCAGCATTAATCCAGCTTCCATCAATGCAGTCATTGAAGGAGCCAAAAAAAAGGGACTCGATATAGAGCTTGGTGGAGAATTATTCTCTGATGCGATGGGAGACGCGGATACGGAAGAAGGAACTTATATAGGGATGTATGAACATAATATTTCCACCTTCTATGAAGCATTGAGCAGAGGAGTGGAGTAAGATGAAGTCAGTTCTTACTGTGGAGAATGTATCAGCAGCTTATCGGAAAAATGAAGTGTTAACGGATGTTAGCTTTCAAATTAAACCGGGAACCTTAACGAGTATTGTTGGGCCGAATGGTGCTGGAAAATCGACGTTGCTAAAAGTACTGCTAGATTTCCATCCTAGTATTACTGGTAAGGTTACATTTTTTGGCGAAAAGTATAAAAGAGCAAAATCGAAAATTGGCTATGTTCCTCAACGGGGATCTGTAGACTGGGATTTTCCGACAAATGCCTTAGATGTTGTAACAATGGGGCAATACGGAAAAATCGGCTGGTTAAAGTGGCCGCAGAAAGAGCATAAGCAAAAAGCATTGGCAGCGTTAAGAGAAATGAAGATGGAAGCTTTTGCAAATCGGCAAATTAGCCAGTTATCAGGTGGGCAACAGCAACGGGTATTTCTCGCCCGAGCTCTTGCCCAAGATGCGGATCTTTATTTCTTAGACGAACCATTGGCAGGTGTTGATGCAACGACAGAAAAAGCAATCATGGAGACTTTAAAAATGTTAAAGGAGTGCGGGAAAACAGTGATGGTTGTCCATCATGACCTGCAAACCGTCGAAGAATATTTTGATCATGTTCTCCTGCTAAATAAAACAGTAATTGCGCATGGACCAACCCATTTAACTTTTACAAGAGAAAACATTAGGAAAGCGTATGGAGGTACATTGCATTGGATGGGAGAGAAGCGATAATGTTTAGTTTTCTCTCTTATAATGCCCAATCGGTTTTATTTAGTACATTCTTATTAGGAATGGCAGCTGGTGCTATTGGCAGCTTCGCTTACTGGAAAAGACAAAGCTTAATGAGTGACGCGCTTTCTCACGCAGCACTTCCAGGAGTAGTACTTGGCTTTATGATAATCGGAGAAAAAATCTTTTTGTGATGATTATTGGCGCAGCAGTTACTGCTTTATTAGGTGCTTTTTTCATCCAGTGGGTAAGAAGCTCCAGCCGAGTGAAGGAAGACGCATCAATGGGAATTGTTTTATCCATCTTTTTTGGCTTAGGGATTATGCTTTTGACATTTGCTAATCGGATGCCTGGTGGCAATCAAAGTGGTTTAGATAGTTTTATATTTGGGCAAGCGGCCTCCATGGTATCCAAGGATGTTTGGACAATGATGATAGTAGCTCTAATCGTACTTTTCATAACAGTTCTCTTGTTCAAAGAATGGAAAATATTTTTATTTGATCCTAGCTTTGCTAAAGGCTTAGGCATATCGATTACTAAGATGAATGCACTATATATGGCGATCCTTGTGTTAGTTATTGTTGTTGGGATTCAGGCAGTTGGTGTTATATTAATGGCAGCTTTACTAATAATCCCGAGTGTGAGTGCGAGATATTGGACGGAATCGTTCAAAGTGATGGTGATTCTTTCTGCTTTATTTGGCGGAAGTGCGGGAATGGTTGGGACATTGCTTAGTACATTTGGCAAAGGATGGCCGACTGGACCCTTCATTGTAGTAACGGCCTCTTCTGTTTTTCTTGTTTCCTTATTTTTAGGAAGTAAGAAGGGCTTGGCAGTTGTATTTTTTCAACAAAAAAGACAGAGGAAACGTATGGCACTATTAGAAATGACGAAGGAGGTAGAACAATAATGAGCTATACTGGTTGGATATTGTTAACTGCCTCATTAGTTGGATTGAGCTGTGGTCTTATTGGTGTCTTGTTAATTTTAAGAAGGATGGCGATGATGGCAGATGTTATAAGCCATACCGTACTTTTGGGAATTGTATTTGCCTATTTAGTTACTAGGGAATTAACCGGGATCCATATGTTGATTGGAGCGGTTGTTACGGGCTTGATTACGGCATTGTTATCCAATGGCTTCATACACGAGGTGTACAGCAAGAGGCTTCGATTGGCATTGTCTTTACAACTTTATTTGCGATAGGTGTTATTTTAATTGCAACAAAAGTGGGAAATGCTCATTTAGATGTGAAGCATACCTTGATGGGAGAAATTACGTTTACCCCATGGGAGATAATGGAGATTCCGCTCCTTGGAAGGATACCAGAAGCAGTTGTATTACTAAGCATTGTTTTATTAGTGGTTGTCGTTATTATAATAGCTTTCTATAAGGAATGGAAAATAACTTCATTTGACCCAGCACTTGCAGCAAGTTTGGGTATTCCTGTTATCTTTATGCACTATTTATTTATGTCTTTAGTGTCATTAACAACGGTTGCTGCTTTTGATGCAGTCGGAGCAATTATGGTAGTAGCGATGCTGATTACTCCGGCGGCTGCCGCTTATTTATGGACAGATCGATTATCCATTCTATTTCTATTAAGTAGCAGCTTTGGAATTCTGTCCGCATTTATTGGCTATTATCTTGCAGTATGGTTAGATACCTCCATTTCAGGGGCAATGGCCTTTTCTACAGGAATCATTTTTATGATCAGTTTTCTTTGTTCTCCAAAATATGGAGTTTTAGCAAGGCACTTTATAGGTAGAAAAAAGATGGTGAACATATAATATTAGTTAAAGAGATTGTCTTAGAAGTACTCTCTTAAAAATGGGCTTTAGATAAAGCATTCTTTTTGAGAAGCGTACTTTTAGGATAATCTTTTTTGATTGGACGGAATAAAGTTTTTTGTTATGCGCTTCCAGTATTTTGTTTAATCAAATAATAAAAATTTATCAGAAAATTATAGATTTTCGAGGAAGTCCTAGTGTATAATCAAAGAATAAATTAAACACAAATGTACAGTGGATAAATTTTAAACAAAAGTGTTCAAAAAAGGGGCGCGTGATAATGGAACTTGCATGGAGAAATATGTTTCAGTCATTAGCAAAGAATAAATCCGCAAATAAACTAGCTCGCAAATATGGTTTGCGTTTTGGAGCCAAACGATTCGTTTCTGGTGAATCTATTGTGGAAGCGATTTCGAAGGTCGCAGAATTAAACAAATCCGGCAGAGTAGTTACACTTGACCATCTGGGAGAATTCGTCTACACGAAAGAAGAAGCAAATGAATCAACCATTATGTCTTTAAAAACGTTAGATGAAATTCATGCATCAGGGGTCCAATCTCATTTATCGGTGAAAATGACATCACTAGGGTTAGATATTGATAAAGACCTATGTTTGAACAATATGCGGAAAATTGTTTCTCGTGCAAAGCAATACGGAAATTTTGTTCGTATCGATATGGAAGACTATGCTCATTGCCAAATAACAATCGATATTTATGAAGAGCTCCGTCGAGAATTTGAAAATGTGGGTTTAGTCATTCAAGCTTATTTGTATCGAACGGAAGAAGATATGAAACATTTAAATGAATTAAAGGCAAATTTACGTCTAGTAAAAGGGGCTTATAAAGAGTCGCCAGATGTTGCCTTTCCAGAGAAAAAAGACGTAGATGAAAATTATAAAAAAATCATTGAAATGCATATGCTAAATGGAAATTATGCAGCGGTTGCCAGCCATGATGAAAAAATTATTCAATTCACAAAAGAGCTTGCTAATAAGCATGGAATAGATAAAGACAAGTTTGAATTCCAAATGCTGTATGGCATATGTGAAGATTTGCAAAATAAGCTAGTGAAAGAAGGATACAAAGTAAGAGTATATGTTCCATACGGAAAAGATTGGTTTGGCTATTTTATGAGAAGATTGGCCGAAAGACCAGCAAATGTATGGTTTATTCTTAAAAATTTATTTAAATAAGCAAAGCGTGCTCCCTTTTATTTTTAAATGTTAACAGATAGAGAGAATGAAGGAAGAAGATCAACTCAATAAACGAAAAGGAGAAATGAACATGACAAACATTACGAGTATCCCAGCCTATAAAAATGAGCCATTTACTGATTTTACAAAGATTGAAAACCAACATGCACTAGAAGCGGCAATTCAAAAAGTAAAAGGAGAATTAGGAAAAACATATCCACTTGTAATCGGGAAAGATAAAATTATGACAGAAGAAAAAACAGTCTCGATTAATCCAGCAAATGTCGATGAAGTAATTGGAGAAGTTAGCAAAGGGAATAAAGAATATGCAGAAAAAGCAATGCGAGAGGCATTACATACATTTGAGACATGGAAGAAAGTAAAAGCGTCAGAGCGTGCTGAGTATTTGTTTAAAGCGGCGAAATTAATGAGAGAAAGAAAGCATGAATTTTCCGCTTACTTAATCTTAGAGTCAGGGAAGAATTGGGCAGAAGCAGATGCAGATACAGCAGAAGCAATTGACTTCCTTGAGTTCTATGCAAGAGAAATGATTCGGCTAAGTGAAACATCGAAAAATCAGCCACTATACGCAACAGCTGGGGAAGTGGATAATAAAATTACGTATATTCCGCTTGGTGTTGGCATTGTCATTTCTCCATTTAACTTTCCGCTGGCTATTATGGCGGGAACAACAGTTGCTGGTGTAGTTTCAGGAAACACTGTTATCTTAAAGCCTTCCGATAATACGCCTGTTATAGCGGCAAAATTTGTTGAGTTAATGGAAGAGGTAGGATTACCAACGGGAGTCATTAATTACCTTCCAGGAGATAGCTTGGAAGTGGGCGAATATTTAGTAGAGCACCCAAAAACACGATTTATTTCCTTCACTGGTTCCCGAGCAGTAGGATGTCGGATTTATGAACGTGCATCTGTTGTGCAGCCTGGTCAAATTTGGTTAAAACGTATTGTTGCAGAAATGGGTGGAAAAGACGGCATCGTTGTTGATGAAACAGCAGATATTGACGCAGCAGCAGAAGCAATTGTGGCAGCGGCATTCGGTTTCCAAGGGCAGAAATGTTCAGCAGGCTCTAGAGCTATCATTGTTGATTCTGTATACGATCAAGTAGTGGAAAAGGTAGTGGCACGTACAAAGAATTTAACTATTGGTCTTCCAGAGGTAAACGCATCAGTAGGACCAGTTATTGATGAGAAAGCATTAAATAAAATATTAAGCTATATCGAAATTGGCAAAGGGGAAGGGAAATTAGTAGCAGGCGGATCCCGTGCACAAGGAAATGGCTATTTTATGGAACCGACTATTTTCGCTGACGTTCCTGCCGATGCTCGTATTATGAAAGAAGAAATTTTTGGACCGGTATTGGCTATTTGCAAAGTTCCTGATTGGAAAACAGGTATCGATGTATATAATGATACCGATTATGGATTAACAGGCTCCTTCTTTTCATCTAAAGAAGACAGAATCCAATATGCATTAGAAAATCAACATTGCGGCAACCTGTATATTAATAAAAAATGTACAGGAGCACTAGTAGGGGTACATCCATTCGGTGGTTTCAATATGAGCGGAACAGACTCTAAAGCAGGAGGATTCGACTATCTTCTACTCTTCACTCAAGCAAAATTAAGTACGAGAAAAGTAATGTAATAATAAAGAACAATTAAATAAGCGCTTAACAAGCTGTCTCCTTTAAAGAGAATCACAAGAATAGTACTAGAAAGAAGTAAAAAACTTCTGTGTATGAATCATTCACGTGCGACTCCCTTTAGGAGACAGCTTTTTTTGATACATTTCCCTCTTATTGGAAAGGCTGTTTTCTATATAATGGTTGATTTTTCAAAAGGCAAAATAAATTAATTAGGAATACGAAAAGAGCCATTGGAAAAAACGATTATTTAATGATAAATTATCAATAATAAGGAAAGAAAGGATTAAGCTATGTTTACCGATTCACAACTGGAGATAGAAACTTCGTTTATCTTCCTCTCAGACAATGAAAAAATCAGCAGACTAGCAGATGTGCTACTCGATTATTCCTATGCCGTTATCGAAAGTGAGCAGCTATATACGATTGGCAAAGAAGAGCAGTATCTTTTATCAGCAGGAGGTAAAAGTCAAACAATTAAAACATGGCTGCAGGCAAGTGGAATATTGCCATCAGCTGTTATTTCATGCGAGGAGATTAATAAAGAAGAGATCGATTGGATAAGACCCGTTATTATTAAGGAGGAAATGAATTATCGAGGGATTGTGACCGCTACTGCGAGAATACGGACATTGCAAAAGGAAAATAGACATGTCACGACTTATTTTGAAACATTGGCAGAAACGGTTAATGACGCAGTTACAGCTGTAGATAGGAACGGAACGGTCTTCTACTGGAATAGTGCGGCAGAAGATACCTATCATATAAAAAAAGAAGCAATTATAGGCAAAAAAATTGGAGAGCATTTTGATTCAGAATCCATTCAATTACATAAGATTCTAAAAGAGGGCAATCCGATTAGAGGAACTTATCATCGGCCAAATGAACATACCCATGTATTAATTAACGCTTCACCTGTTCTTGTTGAAAATGAAATAATTGGTGGTATTTCAACAGAACGGGATATAACCAAGCTCATTCGTTTAAATCAGGAGTTAGATTCGAATTCATCTTTATATGTACACAAAGGAGAGCCATTTTCCTCCATTCAATCTGAAAGCAAGGAGGTAAAAAGGGCAGTTGAAATTGCTCAAAAAGTAGCCTCGGCAGAGATACCAGTTCTGATTAACGGAGAAGCAGGCACAGGTAAGGAACAGCTAGCACAAGCTATTCATTATGGTGGATCTAAGAGGGGTAATCCGTTTGTA
Source organism: Bacillus sp. 522_BSPC (assembly GCF_001076885.1). GTDB lineage: Bacteria > Bacillota > Bacilli > Bacillales > Cytobacillaceae > Niallia > Niallia hominis. Next base: position 9,017 of record NZ_JVDT01000112.1, on the reverse strand, counting down.
TCTTTAAATTGTTCAACAGTTCCGAAGGACATAATCGAAATGGAGCTGTTTGGCTATCAGAAAATGACCTTTGATTCTAGAGATATAGAAGAAATGGAAGGAAAAATGGAGCAGGCAGAATCCGGAACATTATTTATTGAAGAAGTAGATAAAATGCCACTTCCTGTTCAGGAAAAACTTCTATATTATATGACAAATCAATCTTTTGCTAGAGTTGGAGGAGAACAGCAGAAAAAAACGGCAACAAGATTAATCCTATCTTCTACCCAGCCTTTAGGGGAGTTAGTAAGGAAAGGGCTGTTTAATGAAAAGCTCTATTATCAAATTAGTATTATTCATATTGAAATTCCACCACTCCGAAATCGGAAAGAGGATATACCCGTTTTAGTTAGCGATTGCATGAAAATGTATAGCGAAAAACACAATAAAAAAGTAGTCAAAATAAATGATCAAGCATTGCATATTCTGTGTGCATATGATTGGCCAGGCAATATAAAAGAACTAAATAATGTAATAGAGCACAGTGTATTGGTAAGTGAAGACAAAAACGAAATAATGCTGGAACATATCCCTGCTGAAATTGTAGAAAAGTATAAAGTTTCAATTCGAGGAGAAAAAGGGAAAAAGGAAGAGGATGAAATACAGCGCATAGAAGAGGCACTCAAAAAAACGTATGGAAATAAGAGTGCTGCAGCTACATTGTTAGGAATCTCCAGAGGAACGTTATATAACAAAATAAAAGAGTTTGGTTTAAAGTAAGAAAATCTAGCATTTTTTTTGCAGCCTTTTCATAGTAATAGAATAAATACTAGATGAAGAGGTGGAGGGTGAAATGCATATTATTAGAAAAGCTGAAACAACAGATATAGAAAAAATTGCTGATTTTTTAAATAAAGCAGAAGTGAAAGTAGAAGGATTAGAAGAATGGCTTGATTACTTTTTGCTAATGGAAACAGAAGGGAATCAAGCGCTTATTGGAACAATCGGGATAGAGCCGTTTGAAAAAGTAGGTTTGCTTCGTTCGATGATACTTTCCAAGGGAGAGGTAGAAGATATTTTATTTTTAATTCAGCAAGCTCTAAAATTAGCAAAAGAAAAAGAGATGGATGCTATCTATTGCAGTGTTACTAATCAGCATTCTATTCAATTATTCCAGCTATTAGGGTTTCAGAGGATAGACATGGATGATATTCCACAGATATTGAAAGAGTCGAATGGCGTAAAAAGCGTTTTTACTGTTGATAAGTCCCATTTCATGTATATTCCTATGAGTATTGTGGATAAATAGCATAAGTTATCCACTTTTTCATACTATTTATTCACAATTTGTGGACAAATCAAATTTTTATCCCCATTTAATGAGATGCTTGTCCTTTTCAGCAAATGATGGTATTGTCGAAAAATGGGGAATTAAAAGCGATTTTGAAGAAGAAATATTAGAATTGAAAAAGGTGGATAAAAATGAAGACAATTTATTGGTCGGTGGATAAAAATGTGGATAAGGAAGAAAGTTATTCACAAATACAACAAGCTGCTGATCTTTTGAAAAAAAATGAGGTTGTTGCGTTTCCGACAGAAACAGTTTATGGATTAGGCGGAAATGCAAAGGAAGATTCAGCTATTACAAAAATATTTGCTGCTAAAGGAAGACCGTCCGATAATCCGCTTATCATACATATTGCAAAACGAGCGCAATTAAATGAATTAGTAGAAAAGGTGCCAGTTACAGCAGAAAAATTAATGGATGCTTTTTGGCCTGGTCCACTAACTATTATTTTTGAAAAGAAGCAAGGGATGCTTTCAGAGATTGCCACTGCTGGTTTATCCACAGTAGGGGTTCGGATGCCTGATCACGCTGTTGCTTTACGAATCATTGAAGAATCTGGTTTGCCAATTGCTGCTCCTAGTGCTAACCGTTCTGGAAAACCGAGTCCGACAAAAGCATCTCATGTAAAAGAGGATTTAGATTCATATATCGCCGGAATAGTCGATGGCGGTCCAACGGGAGTAGGAGTTGAATCAACGGTTGTCGATTGTACGGAGGAAACAGTCGTTATTCTCCGTCCAGGTGGTATTACGAAGCAACAGCTGGAAAATATTGTGGGAGAAGTAAGAATGGATCAGGCGCTGACTAATAAGGAAATTAAGCCGAAATCTCCTGGAATGAAATATACCCATTATGCACCGAATGCACCATTGTTTTTAGTAGACGGTTCAAAGGAGAAAATTCAATTATTAGTAGAAGAAGAAAAACAAAAAGGACATAAAGTAGGTGTTCTTACTACGGCAGAAAATAGAGAGTATTATCAAGCTGATTTTATTTATGCTTGTGGAAAACGGGCTGATTTATCCACCGTAGCTACAGAGCTTTATGACGGTTTGCGGAGCTTTGATCATAAGCAAGTAGATATCATTTTTGGGGAGATGTTTCCAGCAGAGGGTGTTGGACAAGCGATTATGAATAGATTAATGAAAGCTGCTTCCCATCAAGTGATTAAATAAAGTTTCGAAAAATTATTTCATCTGTAAATATTGCAGAATCCCACTTCTAAATGAACTTGGACGTGCATAATCTCTAATTAGCAAGTCCAAGGAGGCCAAAAAAATGTCTGCAATTGTGGGAGAACTATTTACACTTATTTTAATGGCAGTTGCTTTAGGGATGGATGCATTTTCTGTTGGGCTCGGAATGGGGATGTTTCATCTAAGATTAAAGCAAATCGCAAAAATCGGCTTAGTGATTGGGATTTTTCATGTAATTATGCCACTGCTTGGAATGATTACAGGGAAGCTTCTTTCGGAAAACTTTAATGAAATAGCCGGATATATAGGTGGATCTTTGCTTGTTTTATTAGGAATTCAAATGATTTGGACTGGATTTAAAGAAGTGGAGACCAGCCGGATTACACCGGTTGGCTTTGGGTTAGTTGTGTTTGCAGTCAGTGTAAGTTTGGACAGCTTCTCTGTTGGTTTAAGTTTAGGAATATACCAGGCAAGAACAGTAGTTGTGCTGCTTTGCTTTGGAATTAGTGCGATGGTGTTGACCTGGCTAGGATTATTAATCGGCAGGAAAGTAAAGGGCTGGTTAGGTTCCTATGGAGAAATGCTAGGAGGGGCAATCCTTCTTGTATTTGGAATTAAGCTATTAATTAGTTTATAGCTGTATTTGGATAGGGGAAGTGGCTTTCATCAAATAGGTGAAAGCCACTTTTTAAATCATTTATAAGTATATAAACAAACTTTCTGAAAAGCTCCCATTTAACTTTCAAAATATTAACAAGAAACAAATGCTAAAAATGTACTAGTTTTCTCCGATAAAAGAACAGTGTTTCATTGTAAGTAAATAGAAATTTTAGGTAAATTGTTCTATAATAAAGACATATAAAGGGAGGATAAGAGATGATTCGTGTATTGTTTGTTTGTACAGGTAACACGTGCAGAAGTCCGATGGCTGAGGCTATTTTAAGGCATAAATTCTCTTCTGATGTGGAAGTAAAATCAGCTGGTGTTTATGCAATAGATGGAAATGCTGCTTCTTTGCAAGCACAGGAGATTTTGACTGAAAAGGGAATCCAGCATAGTCATTCTTCGGCTGTGGTAACAAAAGAGTTAATTGATTGGGCGACGTATATTTTTACCATGACGAATGGACATAAAAATATGCTTACGTCTGCATATCCATCCTGCATTGAGAAAACGTTTACGATAAAAGAATTTGCAGAGGGTGATCCAAATGGTGATGTCAGTGATCCATTTGGGGGATCTGTTTCCATGTATAGAGAAACCTATCAGGAATTAGAAAAACTGATTGATAAAATAATGGAAAAAATAAGAAATAGCGAGTGGTAAGGTGCTTTTTATTTACAAGGGGGAAAAAGAGTGGGAACCAAGGTGCATTATAAGTTTAGTTTGAGAAAAAAGCTGGCATTATTTATTACAATTTTAGCGATTATTACCTATTCAACAAGTGCTTTTTGTATGTATATCATTTATCCGGCGATTGAAAGTAAAATAGCTATTAGTTCAGCTTTTTTTAACATTGTCACCTTATTATTAGGGGTATTTTGGTCTGGTTTTTTAGGCTTTTTAGCAGCTGGTTTTATTATTAAACCTTTAAAAAGACTCGAACAGGGTGCGTTAAAAGCAGCTCATGGGGATATTAGCCAAGATGTTGAAGTATCAAAATCAGATGATGAAATCAAATCTTTAGGTCTAGCTTTTAATCATATGCTTTTAAATTTACGAGAAATGGTCCAAAGCATTGAAAATAACTTTAATAAAACAAATGAAACCGTAAAAATGATTTCTGCTGAATCTGAAAATGCGCTCGAGCACACACTAGCTATTTCTAGCTCGGTTGGAGAAATTGCTGGCGGTGCTGAAGTATCAGCACAAAGTGTACAAGCTTCAGCGGAGTCTATTGAAGAATCAATGAATATCGCTCTTACAGTAGAAGAAAAAGCAAATATGTCCAAAACGATTTCAGAACAAATGTCAGAAAAATTAGTTCAGACAAATAAGGTCGTTCATTCTTTAGTGGAAGGAATGAAGGATTTGGCAGTGGAGAATACGAATTCCCTAAAGTCAGTGCAAAACTTAGAAATACATTCCAAGGAAATAGAAGAAGTATTAAAGCTTGTTGGAGAAATCGCCTCACAGACAAATTTATTAGCATTAAATGCTTCTATTGAAGCTGCGCGCGCAGGTGAACATGGTGCAGGCTTTAGTGTTGTTGCAGAAGAAGTAAGAAGACTTGCTGATGAAAGTGCTAAAGCAGTAGATGGAATTGCAGACATCATCAGTAATATGCAAGCAGAGGTTAAAAATGTTGTTGAGCAAATTACAAAGCAAGTAGAGGATGCTCAGGAGAAAGCGGAAAATGGAGAGAAGACAAGCCTTATTTTCAGTGAGATGAATGAGACAACAAATAAAATGGTCTACGCTACGGCTAATATTACGGAGTTGATTCATCAGCAGAAAGAGCAGATATATGATACTACACAGCAATCGCAAGAAGTGGCGGCAATTGCAGAAGAAACAGCTGCAGGAGCACAACAGGTAACGAATATTACAGAAAGTCAAACAGCACTTATTCGCAAAGTAGATAGCTTAGCATTAGAATTGCAAGAGCATGCTGAAGAGCTGCAGCAAACAATCTGTCGATTCCAAATTAAAGAATAGATTACTTGTACTCAAAATATCTTTGTGCAATGATGGATATAGTAAAAAGAAATGTAGGTAACTTGAAGAGGGGTGTTTTATATGAATGAGGAAACACTTAAGCTAAAGGAGCAGTTACAAACGATTCTAAAAGAATATCAAGAACAGGCACAGCTTGGAGAACATCATTTATTTGTGATTGGGTGCAGTACGAGTGAAGTAATTGGTCAAAAAATTGGAACTGCAGGAACTGTGGATGTTGCTTCACTAATTTTCGAAGAATGTCAGAATTATCAGCAGCAATCTGGAGTTTCCCTTGCTTTTCAATGCTGTGAACATTTAAATCGTGCATTAGTAGTAGAGAGAAAAGTAATGCAAGCAAGAAATTTGCCAGAGGTATCGGTTGTGCCAGTTCAGCATGCAGGTGGAGCAATGGCGACCTTCGCTTTCGGGCACATGAAGGATCCGGTTGTAGTTGAGTTCATTCAGGCTGACGGCGGAATAGATATTGGCGACACATTTATTGGCATGCATGTAAAGCATGTTGCAGTGCCAATTCGAACGTCTCTTAAAGATCTTGGGAATGCACATGTTACACTCGCAAAGTCACGCCCGAAATTAATTGGCGGCCCCAGAGCGGTATATGAGAAAACGAAAGAAAATCTTTCTTGTTAATAATTAGAGTGGAAAAACTAATAAAATTCCTTGTTTGATTTGGAGGAGTTTTATTGGTTTTTTATTTTAATGGATTTATTCGCTGAGAGTTTTTAGAATGCAAAAGTCGTGATGAAAAGGATGTTTGAGCAGGTGAGTCTGTCCGTTTAGTAGCAATGCCGATGGGGAAGGGAACAAAGGAGTTGTCTCTGAGCCGTAAAAGGAAGAAAAACAGTCAGAAAAGTAACCGAGAAATCCCACTCTTTCAATAAAATAAAAGCAAACGAGAATGAAGGTCCTTTAAAATGTTCAAATAAAATGATCTTCCCTTATACATCCCCCAGAGGATGCCTGTGTTATTGTTAAATAATATTTTTTGCGAAAAAAACAAGTTCTAGTTATTCAGAGATTTATTTTTTCTATTGATTCACTTTACTAATATAGTAGATGAATATATGTTTTTCTGTTTTTTTAAATAAATATAAGATAATTCATTTAAAAAAACACTAAAAGCCGAACGAAAACTAAAATATTATCGTGATAATTCGTAAATTAACTCTTTCTTTTTAAAATATATACATGATAGAATAAAGGCAGATTTACGGTGGAATAGAGAGAATAGTCGGGAGGATTTACATATGAAGCATTTAGCGGAGCAAGACGAACTTGTTTTTAAAGCAATACAGCAAGAATTAGGTCGCCAAAGAGCGAAAATTGAATTGATTGCATCAGAAAACTTTGTTAGTGAAGCGGTAATGGAAGCGCAAGGATCTGTATTAACAAATAAATATGCAGAGGGATATCCTGCCAAACGTTATTACGGCGGATGTGAATATGTAGATATTGTGGAAGATATTGCTCGTGACCGTGCGAAAGAAATCTTCGGTGCGGAACATGTGAACGTGCAGCCTCATTCAGGAGCACAAGCAAATATGGCCGTTTATTTTACTATTTTAGAACATGGTGATACTGTCTTGGGAATGAACTTGTCTCATGGTGGACATTTAACACATGGAAGCCCAGTTAACTTTAGTGGTATTCAATATAATTTTATTGAGTATGGAGTAGATAGAGAGACACATTATATTAATTATGAAGATGTTCGAGAAAAAGCATTAGCACATAAGCCTAAATTAATCGTTGCTGGAGCAAGTGCCTATCCTCGTGAAATTGATTTTGCGAAATTCCGTGAGATTGCTGATGAGGTTGGAGCATACTTGATGGTGGATATGGCTCATATCGCTGGCTTAGTTGCGGCAGGGCTACATCAAAACCCAGTTCCTTATGCTGACTTTGTAACAACAACTACACATAAAACATTGCGTGGACCTCGTGGTGGAATGATCCTTTGTAAAGAAGAATTTGCGAAGAAAATCGATAAATCAATCTTTCCTGGAATTCAAGGTGGTCCATTAATGCATGTAATCGCAGCGAAAGCAGTTGCTTTTGGAGAAGTGCTTCAAGCGGATTTTAAAGAGTATGCAGAAAATATCATTGCAAATGCCAAACGATTAGCAAGTGGTCTGCAAAAAGAGGGATTAAACTTAGTATCAAATGGAACGGATAATCATTTACTATTAGTTGACCTACAATCTTTAGGACTATCAGGAAAAGTGGCGGAGCATGTACTAGATGAAGTGGGAATCACTGTTAATAAAAATACGATTCCATACGACCCTGCGAGTCCGTTTGTAACAAGTGGAATCCGCATTGGAACAGCAGCTGTAACTTCTCGTGGCTTTGGTTTAGAAGATATGGATGAAATTGCATCTATTATCGGTTTTACACTTAAAAACCATGAAGATGATGAGAAGTTAGCGGAGGCAGCTCAAAGAGTAACGACATTAACTAGCAAATTCGAATTATATAAACAATTATAAGAAGAAGAGGACAATCATCAAAGCGTAAAGAGAGCTAATGATTGTCCTCTTTTCTTAAGCTCGGTTTTTTTCTTGGGTTTTCGGAAAAACTATCATAGAATTTTCGAATTTAGAAAAGGATTTCAGTTGATTCGCCAAAACTTTTTCTGTAGAATGAATAGAAGTGTGTTAACGAAGTATCCTGTCGAAAAAAGAGGATATTTATACTAATAATGAAGGAACGGAGTGAATGTTGTGGCAAAGGTATATGTATTTGATCACCCACTTATTCAGCATAAACTTACATACATTAGAGAAACGCAAACAGGTACAAAGGAATTTAGAGAGTTAGTAGATGAAGTAGCAACATTAATGGCTTTTGAAATTACTCGTGATATGCCATTAGAGGAAATTGAAATCGAAACACCAGTTAGCAAAATGAAATCTAAAGTGCTTTCTGGTAAAAAATTAGGGATTGTTCCTATCTTGCGTGCTGGTATCGGGATGGTGGACGGAGTTTTAAAATTAATCCCTGCTGCTAAAGTTGGACATATTGGATTATACCGTGATCCTAAAACATTAAAACCAGTCGAATACTATGTAAAGTTACCTTCCGATGTAGAAGAAAGAGACTTTATCGTAGTGGATCCAATGCTTGCAACAGGTGGTTCTGCCATTGAAGCAATTCACTCTTTAAAAAACAGAGGTGGAAAAAACATTAAATTTATGTGCTTAATTGCTGCTCCTGAAGGTGTAGAAGCATTAAAAGAAGCTCATCCAGATGTGGATATCTACATTGCTGCACTTGATGAGAAGTTAAATGAAAAAGGTTATATTGTTCCAGGTCTTGGAGACGCTGGTGACAGATTATTTGGGACAAAATAATCGTGCCAAAAAATGCTCGGGCTAAAATAGCAAAGGATTCCGTTTTGAGGTGCTTTTCTTAAAATGTGTAGCGATTTGATAGTAGCTTTGGCATCGTTATTGGTATATAAAATGGGAAACTCGCCATTGGAATTGGCGAGTTTCTTTATTTGGAATATAAAATCCTTATATAAAGCCTCACCACTTACTTTTGGTATGGTTCACCGTAATGCATTAAATGAGAATCTTTTGGACTCACTCCCTTTTTACTAAGATGTTTTGTCCTGAATCGAGTAACCGGCAAAAGGAAAATAAGCGGAATTTTTCGGATAAATGCATGATAGTGCTTGTTTCGGCGTAAATAAGGGGAGTTTTTCCGATTATGCAAAGCAAAATCTCCCTTTTTCGCATTATTCGAGTCAATAGGCGGAATCTTTCCGTCTATTTAAGCCTTTTTTAATAATAATTACTAAATAAGCG
>NZ_JVDT01000111.1 GCF_001076885.1 Bacillus sp. 522_BSPC | reverse complement strand
CTCAACTTTCGCAGAGTGATATCGGCAAATAAGCCTTGATATAATTAGGAAGGCCAGCGATCCACTGTTCAAGTTGACTTTGAATTATTTTTTTGATTTTCTTATTCGTTTGTTTAAGTGCATCTTGAAGAAGCTCGATCAATTGCTGTAATGCGACAGCCCAATCAAGTTCATTTACTTCATCGCATAATTCGTAAAACAGACCACCTATTGTGCGTTGATCGGTATTACAGCGATTCTGCCACGACAGAACGATAAAACGAGAAAACACAATCGTTGTATGGCAAATAAGCGCGTCATATGAACGGCTTTGGAATTCTTTTTCAAGTTTCAAAAGAGATTTGGCCGCCTTAAAGAATACCTCGATATCCCAGCGCATTCCATAGATTCGGACGATCTCCTGTTCTGAAAGAGTGCAGTCTGTGCTGAGGATGGCAAGCCAGTCGCTTTTCTTATTTCTGTTTTGAATGAATACCACTTTAATTGGTGTTCCATTAGCCATGATCGTATGGATGGAACGAAGAATTCCTTTCTTGGATTGAATGGGTCCAGCTAGGCGGTATAGTTGCTTTAAAGAAACCATCTCCCCGTTTACGTTATAACGTTGTTTTGTTTCTTTGACCATACCAATTACGTCTAATCCTTGATCCACAATAGACTTTACAAGTGGTGGCAATGTAAACCAAGAATCCATAAGGACATAACTTGCATCTATCCCATTGGCTAATGCACGTTTAATCATGTCAGGAACTTGTTCAGGCTCAGTTTGTAATGCATTTTCTCGACGCTTGTATCCACAAGTACGTTTATCAATTTTTTCAGAGATACCATTGATTTGAGACTTTTTTGAACTGACTAAAGAAAAGTCAATTGGCATAAATGTATAGCCATCTGACCAGCCCAAAGTGAGCATACGAAACCCCTTAAAGAAACGCATTTTCAGGGAAGCATGATCAAAACAACGAGCGAGAAGCTCTACCTTTTTACTACGATTTCGGTCATACGCAGAATCATCGATAATCAGTACTTTTGGACGCTCTTTATTCGTAAGGCGAGTCACCTTTTGAATAGTAAAAATGCTCAACAGTAGTAAGAAACGGCGCCAATTAAAAGTTGATTGGTTTAAAAAGCGATAGACGGCATCTTTGGCTGGAAACTGATCGGCTTTCTTTGAATCAAGAAGTGAAAACCAATTTTTGTGCTGGAAAATCAAACAGAAAACAAGCTGAAATAAGTAGGAACAGCTGAAACCGAAGGATTTTTTAATTCCTGCTTGGCGCAGGTGTTTATTCATTTCAAGCTCAGAAAAAACCGAATTAAGTTCTTTTGGTAGTTGATTGTTTTGGCTATTTTGGTCTATCATATAGGGAGCACCTCTTCTGTATGGTAGTGTTTTCTCTACAATTACACTATACCAAAGAATGAGGTGTTATTTCATTTTATTAAACACTGTCAAGCAACATATTTAATAGACCATAGACGCAATACAACTAACGATTTGCACTTATTTTTTTGGTGCGAAAGTTGAGATATTAAGTTGTAGCAATCTTTTCTGCTTCTTCTATATGATTCTTCATTCTTAGTCGATCTCTCTCCAAGATTGGCTTTAAATATTTCCCCGTATAGGATCCTTTAAGGTCTGCAATGTCTTCTGGCGTACCTGTTCCTAAAATAGTACCACCTTTATCTCCGCCTTCTGGACCTAAGTCGATAATATAATCTGCAGTCTTTATTACATCCAGATTATGTTCAATAACGAGTACTGTATCGCCATTTTCGACTAATCTTTGAAGCACGATCAATAATCTTGAAATATCATCAACATGTAAGCCTGTCGTCGGCTCATCTAAAATATAAAAGGACTTGCCAGTAGAACGGCGGTGTAATTCAGATGCTAATTTGACCCTTTGCGCTTCCCCACCTGATAAAGTAGTTGCTGGTTGTCCGAGTTTAATATAACCTAAACCAACATCAACAATTGTTTGAAGCTTACGATGAATCTTAGGGATATTTTCAAAGAAAGCTACTCCATCTTCTACTGTCATACCCAAGACATCTGAAATGTTTTTCCCTTTATATTTTACTTCCAATGTTTCTCTATTGTATCGTTTTCCATGACATACTTCACATGGAACATACACATCTGGAAGGAAATGCATTTCAATTTTTATGATTCCATCTCCACGACAAGCCTCACATCTTCCGCCCTTTACATTAAAACTAAAGCGTCCTTTTTTATATCCACGTACTTTAGCTTCATTAGTCGTCGCAAAAACATCCCGAATATCATCAAACACTCCGGTGTAAGTCGCAGGATTTGATCTTGGAGTTCGTCCAATTGGAGACTGATCAATATCAATAACTTTTTCTAACTGGTCGATTCCTTTAATTTCTTTATGCTGGCCTGGCTTTGCTTTTGCGCGATTCAGCTTTTGTGCTAAGCCTTTATGAAGAATCTCGTTAATTAACGTACTTTTTCCAGACCCTGAAACACCTGTGACGGCGATAAACATTCCAAGGGGGATTTTTACATTTACATTTTTTAAATTATTTTCTTTCGCCCCAGTTATTTCAATAAACCTACCATCACTTTGTTTTCTCTCTAATGGAAGTGGGATGAATTTTTTTCCTGATAAATATTGACCTGTTATCGATTGAGGATCCTTCATTACTTCATCTGGTGTTCCGACAGAAATAATTTCTCCTCCATGTACGCCCGCACCAGGACCAACATCGATTAAATAATCTGCTGCCATCATTGTATCTTCATCATGCTCTACAACAATCAATGTATTTCCGATGTCTCTCATTTGTCTTAATGTATCAATTAATTTATCATTGTCTCTTTGATGAAGACCGATAGAAGGTTCATCTAAGATGTAAAGTACGCCTGTAAGTCTTGATCCAATTTGTGTTGCCAAACGAATTCTTTGCGCTTCGCCTCCAGATAGAGTTCCCGCTGATCTACTTAAAGTCAGATAATCTAAACCAACATTTATTAAAAATCCGACTCTCTCTTTTATTTCCCTAAGAATCAAGTTCGCAATTTGTTTTTCCTTTTCAGTTAAATCAACCTGCTCCATAAATTGATAGCACTCAACAACTGATTTTTCCGTGATTTTTCCTATATGCTGGCCATTAATTAATACTGCTAATGCTTCTTTCTTTAACCGATAGCCTTTACATGTACGACAAGGCTGTTCAGCCATGTATTTTTGCATTTGCTCTCGAATATAATCAGAGCTTGTTTCCTTAAATCTTCTTTCGATATTTCTTATAACACCTTCAAACTGAATATCATTTTCTCTAACTTGGCCAAAGTCATTTTCATATCGAAAGTGAATATATTCTTTGCCTGATCCATAAAGAATCTTATCCATTAGATTTTTAGGAATATCCTTTACGGGTATGTTCATATCAATGCCATAATGGTTGCATACACTTTCAAGGAGCTGAGGATAGTATTGAGAACTAATAGATTCCCATGGAGCAATCGCATTATCTTTTAGAGTCAAATCCCAATTAGGAATGACTAAATCAACATCTACTACTAGTTTATTTCCGAGACCATCACAATCAGGACAAGCTCCAAATGGACTATTGAAGGAAAACAGTCTTGGCTCTAATTCCCCAATAGAGAATCCGCAAATCGGACAAGCATGATGCTCGCTAAAAAGCAATTCTTCCTCCCCAATTACATCGATAATCACTTTTCCATTCCCAAATTGTAATGCGGATTCAAGGGAATCTGCCAGTCTTGCAGCAATCCCTTCTTTCACTACAAGGCGATCAATTACTACTTCTATATTATGTTTCTTATTTTTATCTAAGGAAATATCATCACCAATTTCAAACATTTCTCCATCGATTCGTAATCGAACATATCCCTGCTTTTTCACATTTTCCAGCACTTTTACATGGGATCCCTTCCTCCCTGATACAACCGGAGCGAGCACTTGAAGTCTAGTTCTTTCAGGATATTCTAGAATGCGATCAACCATCTGTTCAATTGTCTGGGAAGATATTTCAATTCCATGCTCTGGGCAAGTTGGTCTTCCTACTCTTGCAAATAATAGTCTTAAGTAATCATAGATTTCAGTTACTGTTCCAACTGTAGAGCGTGGATTTCGGCTAGTTGTTTTCTGGTCGATGGAAATAGCAGGGGACAGTCCTTCAATCGAATCTACATCTGGCTTATCCATTTGCCCTAAAAACTGTCGCGCGTATGCGGATAAAGATTCAACATATCTTCTTTGTCCTTCTGCATAAATGGTATCAAAAGCGAGAGAAGATTTCCCGGAACCAGATAAACCAGTTATGACTACTAATTGATCTCTTGGAATAGTTATATCAATATTTTTTAAATTATTTGCTCTTGCACCTTTTACAATAAGTTTATCCATTGCCATTTTTTGCTCACCCCTCCGCCTTTAATTCAAGCAATAAATCGCGAAGCTCTGCAGCTCTTTCGAAATTCAGAGCTTTTGCTGCTTCCTTCATTTCGTTCTCCATTTGGGCAATCATTGCCTCTTTTTCCTTTTTCGTCAATTTATCAAGTTTAACAGAAGTTGCATATTCTTCTGGTTCTTCTGCTGCTTGCGTAGCACGAATGGAATCTCGAATACCTTTTTGAATCGTTTGCGGAGTAATACCATGTTCTTCGTTATATTTCTCTTGGATTTCTCTCCGTCTTTTCGTTTCACTTATTGCTACTTCCATTGAATGCGTCATCTTATCTGCATACATAATAACATGCCCATTCGAATTTCTTGCTGCACGTCCGATTGTTTGAATTAAAGATCGTTCCGAACGAAGGAACCCTTCCTTATCAGCATCTAAAATAGTGACTAATGATACTTCTGGAATATCCAATCCTTCCCGTAATAAGTTAATCCCTACGAGAACATCATATTTGCCGAGACGTAATTCTCGAATGATTTCAATCCGTTCTAACGTTTTCACCTCAGAATGTAAATATTGTACTTTAATGCCGATTTCTTTCAGATAATCCGTTAAATCCTCTGACATTTTTTTCGTAAGCGTCGTTACCAGCACCCGCTCATTCCGCTTAATTCTTTCATGAATCTCAGCAATTAGATCATCAATCTGTCCTTCAATTGGACGAACGTCAATAGTTGGATCAAGTAATCCAGTTGGCCGAATGATTTGTTCGATCATTACCGGCGTATGCTCCATTTCATACGGACCAGGCGTTGCAGAAACACAGATCATTTGATTTATATGCTGTTCAAATTCTCCAAAGGTTAACGGGCGATTATCAAGTGCAGATGGCAAGCGAAAGCCATGCTCTACTAGCACACTTTTCCTTGCCTGGTCCCCATTATACATTCCTCTAATTTGCGGAAGTGTAACATGGGATTCGTCAATGACAAGAAGAAAATCTTTTGGAAAATAATCCAATAAAGTGTAAGGTGTTGAGCCAGGAGGTCTTAATGTTAAATGTCTTGAATAGTTTTCTATTCCCGAACAGAACCCCATCTCTCTCATCATCTCAAGATCATAGCGAGAGCGCTGTTCCAAACGTTGTGCCTCTAATAATTTATTATTTTCCCTTAGTTTTTCTAATTGTTCTTCTAATTCCTTTTCAATGTTCTCAATCGCCACTTTCATTTTCTCTTCTCTTGTTACGAAGTGAGAAGCAGGAAAGATGGCAATATGATTCCGTTCTCCTAATATTTCGCCAGTTAATGCATCTACTTCACGAATCCGATCAATTTCATCTCCAAAAAATTCTACTCTAATACAATGTTCATCACGAGAAGCGGGGAAAATTTCAACAACATCTCCACGAACACGGAAAGTCCCCCGTTTAAAATCGATATCATTTCGATCATATTGGATATCAACTAGTTTACGAAGCAGTTGATTTCTTTCTAATTCCATACCAGTCCTTAAGGAAACAACCATTTCTCGATATTCCTCTGGAGAACCTAAACCGTAAATACAAGAAACACTGGCAATAATAATAACGTCATCTCTTTCAAACAAGGAAGATGTTGCAGAATGGCGAAGCTTATCAATTTCATCATTGATGCTGGCATCCTTTTCGATAAACGTATCCGTTTGCGGGACATATGCTTCTGGTTGATAGTAATCATAATAGCTGACAAAATACTCTACTGCATTATTTGGGAAAAACTCTTTAAATTCACTATATAATTGGCCAGCTAGTGTTTTATTGTGAGCAATGATTAACGTTGGCTTCTTTACTTCTTTAATAACATTGCTAATTGTAAAGGTTTTACCAGTCCCAGTCGCCCCTAGCAATGTCTGAATTTTTTCGCCTTCTTTAATTCCTGATACTAGTTTTTTTATTGCTCCCGGCTGATCTCCTTGAGGCGTATACTTTGAAACTAATTCAAAATCATGATTCACTAAACCATCCTCCGATCTATATGCACTTCTTTTTATTCATACGTCCGTTGGTCCTTTATGTTTAGGCATATCTATTACAAGCTATTTTCATAACCTTTGTTGTTTTATAGAGTTAAACACAAAAAACTTGTTCATTCCATTTCACTCCATATACTTACATTCTCCCAGAGGAAAGTAAGGGAATGCGGGGTCTCACCGTTATAGGATTTATGCGGGTACCAGGAGGCTTTTAAAATAAACAAAATTTCAAAATTCGACGTTCGTATTAAAGTCTTTTTTTATAATTTCCTACTAATGTAATCAACATATCACCATTCTACCACAAACCACCTATTTCAAACCACAAAAAAGAGAACAAACATTCTATTTATTTCATCAGCAATTTTTCTATGGATACTAAATTTCAAAAAAAAAATGACTATACGAAAATACCTATCATCTTTATCGACGTAAAATCGTTTAGTCATTCTTCTTTTCTATTCTTTTTTAATACTTTTTGAAATGTAGCCTAAACATTATTTATTCGCTACTTTCTCTTTCCATCTTCTGCTAATCATATATCCAATCGTCATAGAAAATGCATCCACAACAATTAATAGAAATGTATCAGTATATCCTTTATACACAGAAGCAGCAATTAAGGCGACAGTTAAAATTAATCCAATAATTGGATAATAGGTAGCTTTTGAAAAAAGTATTACTAATAAGCATGGAAAAAATAGTGCAGCTAGATATTTCCCCATCTACATACACCTCTATTTAAACAAATTTCGTTTCATTAACCATTAACCCAAATCTTTCAAGAGCACTTGCTAAATTATTAAATATCGGAATTTGGCTAAAGTCTACACCTAATTGTATGGCTGTTTGCGCCACCTCTGGCCTTAATCCAGAAAGATACCCTTTTACACCAATTAAACGCAGTGCATGTATAACATGAAAAATTTGATGTGCAACCATTGTATCAATAAGAGGTACTCCTGATAAATCAATGAATAAATGATTAAAGCGTTTTTCATTGCATTCCTTCAAAGTATTTTCCATGATTAATTGTGCCCTCTTTGTATCAATATCTCCAATTAATGGAAGCACCCCAATCCCCTTTGTTATGGGAATCACTGGACTGCTTAATTCATAAATGGTTTCTTGCTGTGCTGTCAATTGCTGAAATTTGTATTCATCATAAGAGCCAATAAAGATATTTACAAATAGATCAAATGCATATTGTACTAATCGTATCCATTCAAACAGTGTCGTTATCGTTAATTGATCAGTAGTTTCTGCAGAAAATTTTTCAACATATGATAAAAGAATTTCTTTAACTGTGTTAAGCTGTTCAATCGATTCCAAAATAGGAACCAAATCTTTTGCCCGCTTTTCCGCAACTTTAACAGCCCATTTAGAAATATTGGCTGAATATACTTCCTCTTCCTCAATAAATACCTTAATTACATTTTCTAAGAGTATTTGGTGTGCTGTAACTAGTTCTTCCATACTGTCTGAGGATTTATTGATTGAATAATAATTAGATGAACTATTCTCTATTGTGCTCAGCCATTCCTCACGCATGTCTACAAGATGATCATATAAATAGGTATATAGGCTTTTCATACATTGTTCCAACTATTTTCTCCTCCTAATACAAGAAACAAACCTTCCTCACTCATCTATACAATCGTTTTCCCATTTAGAGTAATGGAAGTATCCACAACTTTTTTAGTCAATTCCCTACTTGTTTTTGGAATCCATTAAAGGCATTTAAAATAAATATCTATTATTATATAGTTGTCACCATAGTGAAACAAGTGAGAAGCCTTGTGATAGTAAGACGAGAATAGATAATTTCTTTATGAATTTTGTAATAAACTTGTTGCAATTACTTGAAAAATTGATTCCAGAGAGGATGCTCTTTTTTTGGCGTTTTCTAATAAAAAGATAATTTCCGCAATGTCTTTTGGACTTAGTTTTTCTACTATCCAATCTTCCAAATCCTGATTTTTAATTACTTTATGTTGATTAGGTATATTTATGGTAGGAAACTTTATCAATTCATTATGGATAAAATCTAAATGTTTTTGATATTCTTTTTTATTATGTACATAAAATGTATTGCTTTCTTTCAGCTGATTTCTATCCATTTGTGTATTCCCCTCTCTTTGAATCTACTAAAAATGCCCAATTTCTTCTATTCTTTTCGGTTAAATATATAGTAATTATAATAGGAAAACATTGCTAAAGACCTTAGTCCCTAGTAATTTCTACTAAAATAGGTATTTAGGATTATTCCAACTGGTCATAAAGTCTGTTTTATCCTTGCTAGAGGTAAGGTAATATTTACTAATAAGGGGATGTGACGTAGCAAAATAGCATGAATTAAAGGAGACAAAAGACATGGAAAAAGTAACTGCTGATATTACCGGATATCGAATAAAAGAAGATGTTTATTCTAACTCCATTGAAGGTTTATTTCTACTCAAAAAAGGCTCCACTCTTACGAAAAAACATGTTGAATTACTCACAAAACATCAGGTAAATCCATTTGATGTGATTAATCCGACTGAAGAAGCCTCTCTTTCCTCCGAAAATAAAGAATTTTCTACTTTAATAGATGAAGTGAAAGAAACCTTCCATTCCATTATCGAACAGCAAAATGATAATGTGGATAGACTTCTTCATACCTATGAAAAAGCAATTGATTTTTCCCTTCAAGAATTAGCAATTTTAGATATTATCCATAAGGAAGTAGAACCTGAGAATTATATTTATCAGCATAGTATTAATGTTGGAATTATTTCAGCAATCATAGGCAAGGTTTTAGGATTAGCTAGGAAGGAATGTTACCTCCTAAGCCAAATGGGACTATTCCATGATATCGGCATGCTAAAAGTTGATCCATCCATTTTACAAGCGCAAGATCGCTTAACGCAAAAAGAATATAAGGAAATTCAAAAACATACAATCTATGGAAAAAGTATTTTATTTCAGATTTCTCAATTAGATATATTAATATCGAGAACTGCTCTATTGCATCATCAAAAAATAAATGGAAAAGGCTATCCATCTCATCGAACAGAAAAGGATATTCCATTCTTAGTTCAAATTGTTTCGGTTGCAGACATGTTTAATAGCATGTGTTCCTCACACACCCATAAAGAAAAGAAAACCTACTTTGAAGCGATCAATGAATTAGTGAATGAATCATATGGAAATGCATTAAATCCTGCCATTGTCATTCCATTTACAAATTTTATTATGAGAAAGCAACTCTTTAAAAAGGTTACTTTATCCAATAACGAAACAGCAGAAATTATCTTTATCCATCAAAATGAACCACATCTCCCGCTTGTTCGTCAAGAGGACTCCTATATTGATTTACGTAAGACATCTTTGAAAATTACAGGCTTAGCCAATTGAATATAAGAGGCTGGGACAAATCTATATAACTAATCTTTAAGACGAACAATCTCTAATTTAGCTCTTAAATAAAGCTACTTTT
>NZ_JVDT01000110.1 GCF_001076885.1 Bacillus sp. 522_BSPC | reverse complement strand
TAGAAATGATAATTTAAATATGTACAAACGTGCTTGAATAAAGATGTACAAAATTGATTATGAATTACATACTAATATTGGGTGATTAGTATGTACATAAAGTTAAATATTGAAACAGATTTTGAGATTAAGAGTCTTTCAGATTTAGGAAAATTCAAACAAGTAATGGAGCAGTTAAAGATGAAAATTAATAAAAGTGAATTAGCTAGGGAATTAGGGGTAGATCGTAGAACAATCGATAAATATCTCAATGGGTTTATTCCAAAACGTACAAGGAAAAAGGCATCTATGCTTGATGAATATTATGAAATTATAGCCGCACTTTTATCGGAGGATTCGAAACAGAAGTTTTATTATCGGAGGGTGCTTTGGCAATATTTAAAAGATAATCATGGTCTTGATTGTTCGGCTTCTACATTTAGGGCGTATATAGCTAGAATACCAGAATTTAAAGCTTATTTTGATGAGGACAAAAAGATTGCCTCCCCCAAAGGGGCAGCTCGTTTTGAAACAGCACCAGGTAAACAAGCACAACTAGATTGGAAAGAAAGTATTCTATTTGATACTAAGGATGGTCAACAGGTAGAAGTGAATGTGGCCGTTCTTGTTCTTTCTTATTCAAGGTTCCGCACGTTCCATCTAAGTATCTCTAAATCACAAAGTACATTGTTTTCGTTTTTAACGGAAACATTTGAAGCACTTGGTGGTGTTCCTTCAGAGATAATTACGGACAATATGAAAACAGTTATGGATGAAGCTAGAACAGAATTTTCTAGCGGAAAAGTGAATAATAAGTTTGCACAATTCGCTAACGACTTTGGTTTTAAAGTAAAACCTTGTGTAGCAGGCAGACCACGTACAAAAGGAAAAGTAGAAACAACGATGAAACTATTAGATGAAATTCATGCTTATCAAGGTCAACTGACCTTAGAAGAATTACACCGATTTGTACAGGATTTATGTAATCGAGTCAATCATGAGGTACATCAGGGGACTGGCAAGATACCAGTATTAGAATTTAAAAAAGAAAAGAACCTCTTACACCAGCTACCAACTGTCCAAGTAAGAGATTTCTATCGAATCAATCATAAGCTTGTAAAGGTGAATGCCTCCAACATGATTTCTTACAAATCGAATCAATACTCGGTACCAGCAAAATACCAAGGAAAGAGAGTTGGACTACAAGTGTATGATGATCAAATATGGGTTTATTATAACACGGAGCTCATCGCACAACATCCCTTAAGTGGGAAGAAATTAAATTATCAAGAAACCCACTATCAGGAATCACTAGGGGTTTCTATGCCTAACTATCCTAATATTGATGAGTTAGCGAAAAAGAACTTAGCAGCGATTGGAGAAGTGTATAAATAATGAATCAAGTAACAACAAATCATCAGCAATTATTAAAGAATCTAGAGTATCTGGGGCTTAAGCAAATGACGTTACATTTAAATGAAGTCATAGACTTTAGTGTAAATAATCAATTGTCCTTTAATGATACTTTGATTAAATTAACGAACTATGAAATTGATGTCCGAGAGCAAAATATGACACAGGCAATGGTGAAAGTAGGTGCATTCCCACATCGTAAAGAAATAACTGATTTCGATTTTGATTTTCAACCCTCCATTAACCGACAACAAATCTTAGATTTTTTAACGCTCCGTTTTATAGAGGAGAATGAAAATATCGTTTTCTTGGGTACAAGTGGTGTTGGAAAGACCCATTTGGCCACTTCAATCGGAATTGCCGCAGCGAAGAAACGAACTAGTACTTATTTTATTAAGTGCCATGATTTAATCCAGAATTTGAAGAAAGCACGGTTGGAAAACCGTTTAGAAAGTCGTTTAAAGCATTATGCCAAGTACAAGCTTTTAATCGTAGATGAAATTGGTTACTTGCCAATAGATGCGGAAGATGCGAAGCTCTTTTTTCAGCTCATTGACATGAGATACGAAAAGAAAAGTACGATTCTCACTACAAATGTAAATTTCAAAGAGTGGGATACAATTTTTCAAGAGACTAAACTAGCGAATGCGATTTTAGATCGTATTTTACATCACGCAACTGTCGTAACCATTGTAGGTGATTCTTATCGATTAAAGGCTCATTTAACGCAAGAAAACGAGTGATTTTGTACATCCTTACGCAAGCAAAATTGTACATATTTGTGTTGACATTTATAACAGCGATTCGATGTTGACTTATCGGAGGGAAATGACCTGAAGTTTGATAGGCGATTACGCTTGCGCTAGACATTTTTCAGCCTTTAAAAATTTTATCCTTTCTTACCTTTTAAAAAGAGGCTGGGACAAAACCCACTTCTAAGATGAAAAAAGGACAACTTCTGATAAAATTAAGTTACCACACAAAATCTAATCAGAAAGAAGTGTCCTTATGTTTAAAGATTATAACATGAATCAAATCGTTTTACCTTTAGATTTAGAAGTAAAGTTACAAAATAATGATATTGCCTTCCATGTCCATCATTTAGTGGAAAGTATCCCTCAAGAAGCGTTTGAACCATTTCTTCGAAATGAAGGTTGTCCTGCCTATCATCCACGCATGATGCTTAAAATTATTCTATGTGCCTACACTCAATCTGTCTTTTCGGGGCGTAAAATGGAGGCCCTATTAAAAGACAGTATCCGTATGATGTGGTTAGCTCAAGGGTATGAACCAAGCTATCGTACAATTAACCGATTTCGTGTTCAACCAGAAGTAAAAGATTTAATCCGTCAATGTTTCATCCAATTTCGCTGCCAATTGATTGAAGAAAAACTGATCGATCAAGAAGCGATTTTTATCGATGGTACAAAGATTGAAGCGAATGCGAATAAATTTACGTTTGTCTGGAAGAAAGCGATTGAGAAATTTCATCAGAGTTTAATCGATAAGTCAAACCAGTTGTACAATGAGTTGCTTGAGAACGAAATCATCCCCCAAATGGAACGGGAAAGTGATGAACAGCTATCATTTGGAGAACTCACTCAAATGGTTCAAAAAGTAGAAGAAGTAGTGACCGAATATGATAAACAAATGGAAGCATCTTCAGATGTTACTGAACGAAAAGCCTTACGAAGTGAACGAAAATACCCGAAACAAGTGCGTAAACAGTTGATTGATTTTGTCTTGAGAAAACGGAAGTACCAACAGGATCTTAAAATCTTTGGACCACGTAATAGCTATTCTAAAACAGATCTAGATGCGACATTTATGCGAATGAAAGATGATTATATGAAAAACGGGCAATTGAAAGCTGGTTACAATGTACAAATCGCAACTGAAGGTCAATATGCGCTTGCTTATAGTTTATTTCCAAACCCAACAGATACACGTACGTTAATTCCATTTTTAGATGAGATAGAGCAACATTATTTCGAGTTGCCGAAACATATTGTTGCAGATGCAGGTTATGGTAGTGAACAAAACTTTAGTGATATTCTCTCAAACAGAAACCGAGAAGCACTGATAACATAGAACATGTTTTTGAAGGAACAAAAGAAAAAGTACAAACAAAATACATTTAATCCTGATAACTGGGAATATGATCAAGAAACCGATACATATATGTGCCCTAATCAGAAACGTTTAGAATTTCAATATCATTCTGTCCGAACGGACGCTACAGGTTTCCAAAGGAGTTTCAAAATCTACGAGTGCGAAGACTGTTCAGGATGCCCATTCCGCTCATCATGTACCAAGGCAAAAGAAGGAAACAATCGAAAACTAATGGTGAACAAAAAATGGGAACAGCAAAAAGAATATGTGAGAGCGAAGCTTTCAGAAGAGAAAACGAGTGCCATCTATCGAAAACGCAAAACCGATGTGGAACCAGTTTTTGGATTCTTGAAGGCTAATTTGCGTTTCACTCGATTTTCTGTACGAGGAAAATCGAAGGTGGAAAACGAAATGGGCCTCGCGTTAATGGCAGTGAATTTAAGAAAATTCACTGCCATTAACTAAGATAATAGAAGAATTAACACGAAAAAATAGAGAAAGGTGAATTTGAGTCCCCTCAAATTCACCTTTCTCTTTATTAGAGGCTAGTTATGTCCTAGCCTCTTTTAGGAACCAATCATAAACCACTATTCCACCTTTATTGAAATATCCATTTTCAACTCTTCTTCTTTCACTACTTCCTCTTCTTCTACATCTTTACGCAAGATTGCTAATAAAGCGACTGCTACGATAACACCTGCTGTTACTGCAATTACGGCACCTATTGGATTTCCCATTACAGGTAAAGCAAAGATTCCACCCATGGTTACTGGTGCTGTAACGCCGAACACCATTGCAATTCCTCCCGTTACAGAACAGCCTATGGCTGTAGCAGGAAAGACACGCAGAGGATTTGCTAATAAAAATGGTAACCCTCCTTCTGTTACTTGACAAAGTCCTAAAATAAGTGCTGGTTTTCCAGCCTCTTTTTCATTTTTCGTATATTTTTTCTTCGACATAAACGTGGATGAGATACCTAGTGCTAAAGGAGGTACCATACAACAGCAGACTTTTGCACCGTTTGGCTCAAATATTCCCTCTGCCATCATTCCAGTTGCAACAGTTGTGAAAATTTTTCCAATCGGACCTGCCATATCTACTCCTGGTAAAGCACCCAAAATTGCACCAAATAGAAACTTAGAGGATGTTCCCATTTCTTTAAACATTGTAATCATCGCTGCAGTTGCTGCTGAAATTGGTGGCGCAATAATATAGCTCATAAATAAAGCTCCAATGATCCCACTTAATAACGGAATAATTAAAACAGGAACTAATGGTTCCATTGCAGATGGCACACGAAGTTTTTTCTTAATAAATAGCGATACATATCCAATAAAGTAGCCAGCAATAATACCACCTAAAAATCCAGTGCCATTTGCTACCGCCATTGTTCCTAATAGCAGACCAGGTGCTATCCCAGGCCGATCTGCTATCGAATATGCAATAAACGCTGTTAATACTGGAACAACTAAAGCCATTGCTGTTTTCCCTGCAAAATATACAATACCTGCAAAAGATTCTGGTGAATCAATAACACTTACACCGCCAAGCATTGTTCCAATCGAAATAAGCAATCCACCCATTGCAACAACTGGAATCATGTAAGAGACACCTGTCATCATATGTTTATAAAAGGTAAATTTTCTTTTTGCTATTGCTATTCTCCTTTTAGTTTTTCTTCAATTTGCTTTATTAATCCTTCTGGAGATTTTATTGCAACAGTAATCGGGATTTGAACAACTTTTTTCCCTTTAAATCTATCTCTCCCATTTATATTAATATCTGATGCTATAATCACAATATCCGCTCTTTTTATATCCTCTTCCGTTAGAACATTTTCAGCACCAACATTTCCTTGTGTTTCAATCTTCACCTCATGATTTAATTTCTTGGCTGCCTGAATTAATTTATCTTCCGCAATATAAGTGTGGGCAATTCCTACTGTACAAGCGGTTACTCCAATAATATACATAGTCATCTTCCTTTCAAATCTTTAGTTTTGAAAAACCTTAATCATATCCATTTCGGTTTTCACAGCATTTAAATCATGAAATGTTTCTTCCCTTGATAACTTCTGTGCTAATTGTGATAACAACTTTAAATGCTCTACCTTTTTATTTTCTTCCGGAATTGCCAATAAAAAGACTAGGCTTACTGGTTTATCATCTAAACTTTCCCAAGCAATAGGTGATTTTAGCTTTGCTATTGCAACGCTTGCTTCTTTAATACTCTTATCTTTTCCATGGGGAATAGCAATAGCGTTACCAATTCCAGTAGGCGCTTCCAACTCTCTTTTATAAACCGCTTCCAAATATTCTTTCTTTGAAGTTATCACATCTTCTTTCTTTAATAGTTTTGCTAACTCCTCCAACACTGCTTCTTTCGTATCTTCTACCATATCTATCTTAATTAATGTCGGTTTTAATACATCAATAAAATCCATCGTAGTCTCCTCTCTTTTTTACAGTAAATCTTGAATTATCCTGCTTTTCACACGATTAGGGTTTTCTCTAATTGTTTGTAAAAAAATATCATCACTAAATCTACTATATAGTGGTCGCAAAATATTGCTTACCCACTCAATATCCTTTTTATTAATTAAAACAAATACTAAAATATCCACATTCGTTTCATCCCATTTAATCGGTTTTTTCAACATAACAATGAGTAATTTAGTTTCTCTAATTGTTTCTAATGAGGCATGTGGAATGGCTACTCCCTTTCCAATTTCAGTAGAATTGAATTCTTCTCTTTTCACTAAATCATCGTAGTAGTCATTTGTTACCCATCCTTTTTCGTATAAAAAACTTGTTACATAGTTAAAAACTTCTTTTTTCTCAGAAAATTCCTTATCTCTAATAACAAGCATTTCTTTTAAAAAGGTTTGTTCCTTCGAATCGTACCTTTCTTTTCTTCTTTCTAAGGATGACGAAATTCTATTAATATCTTGTACTGTTAATAACGGGGATATGATCAAAAAAGGCAAGTTCGTATCTATTGGAATCGTTGAAATGACTAAGTCAATCTCCTCTAAATGAGCACTTTTGAAGGTAGCGTATGACATAATATGGACAATATTAATCTGCTTAAATCTTTTTTGAATTTTAGTAGCTAATAATTGTGCCGTACCTATCCCTGTTGAACACACGATAATGGTATTAACCATGACACTAATTCTTTCTATCGCTCCTTCAATGTGAATAGCTATATACCCGATTTCATCTTCTGTTATTTTTTTCCCTACATATTTCTCAAATATTTTATTTGCCATACATGCAATTCCAAAAGCTTTCGGATATAATGACTTAATTTCTGTTAACAATGGATTCTTTAATTCCATCCCATATTCTAATCTATTAATGGTTGGTCTTAGATGAATAAGAAGTCCATATAAAAATTGTTTATCGTCTTTAAAGGATACTTGACAAACTCTTTCTACTAACTCAATGATCTTTTCCGCAATAATTTTACAAACATGATTATCCATTCCTAAATCTGAATCTAGCTCTTCTGTTGGAAATTCAATATATTTTGCACCGGATAAATGCAAAGAAAGATATTTAATTTCCATTTCATTAAACTGTACATGAAATTGTTCTTCTATCTCTTTTGCCAGTTTTGTTGCAACCTTGTATTCTTTTAATTTTTCTAAATCATTGATTCCTAGTTCATTCTGAATGGAACTTCCATCTTGTATTCTTTTCATTGCAATGACAATATGAATAATTAGACTGAGACAGGATTCATCACTAAAATGCATCTTTAAAAGTTGTTCCGCTTGAATCACTATTTTTTCTAGTTTAAAAATATCAATATTGATCATTTCCTTTATTTGATTAGCTAGTCTATGATCAATTTTTGTCATTTTCTCTAATCTATGACTAGCAAGCATTTCCTTTGTATCTTTCATTAAGACTAAATCAACTAATGCCTTTCTTCCATTTATCTCATTGCCTATAATAGCCACTCCATTATTTCTTTTTCTTTCTATTTTTAAATCATATTTTTTTACCCATTTATTTATAAGTTGTAAATCTTTTTGAATAGATGAAAGAGATACAAACATTTCTTCTGATAAACTTTCAATTCGGATAAACTCCCCTAAATTCTTCAAAAGTCTCAGTAAGATACTTTTTATTCTGTCTTCTTTTGAATGCACAGTTACTCTTTCAACCACATTTTTTCGATTTATTTTTTCAAGCATCTCGAACTTCACATTGCTTGATCCATTTACCCAGACCCCAATTCCCTGGTTTTTCATCAAGATTAATCCATTCATCAATAGCATATGCTCTATTTTAATTAGGTCATTTCGGATCGTACTATTAGAAACATTCATTTCCTGAGACATCTTGTTAATGGTGATTGGTTCTTCTGTTGATAATAGCATCTTTATAATGGCCATAATTCTTGGTTTCTTCAATTAACCACTACCTTTCTGCTATAACTCATGACCTTTTAGGAGCATTCAATATCTGTAATTAGCTGGTAGGATATCTCCCTTTTTCCACCTTCATATTCCGTTTCTATCCAAGTTTCCACTATTAATTTTGCCATTTCAACT
Source organism: Bacillus sp. 522_BSPC (assembly GCF_001076885.1). Lineage (GTDB taxonomy): Bacteria > Bacillota > Bacilli > Bacillales > Cytobacillaceae > Niallia > Niallia hominis. The sequence continues at coordinate 3,581 of NZ_JVDT01000110.1, read as the reverse complement.
CCCAATACTCTAGCTCCTATAGCTAAAACATTTGTATTATTATGACTCCTAGACATCTTTGCAGTATATGGCTCCGAACAAACTACACATCGTATTCCTTTCACTTTATTTGCCGCAATTGACATACCTACACCCGATCCACAAATAAGAATCCCTTTTTCCACTTCATCAGCGATAACAGCATCAGATACTCTTTTGGCAATAGGTGCTGAATAGCAGTGACTCGCTTCTTTTGTACCAAAATCAATTACTTCTATTCCTTTCTCCACTAGAAATTCAGTTAACTCTTTTTTCAATTGTACTCCTGCATGATCATTTCCAATCCCAACTTTCATTTTTTATCTCCTTTTTCTTTTTTTGTAAACCCTTTCATAACTAAATTATAAACTCCCCTGCCATTCTTTGCTTATAAATGATTTAACACAAGTGTTCAATTTTATTGCATGTGTTTTTCTTCACATCCCAAAGCTTCATAAATTTCAGGTCGATCTATGAGGTAACTTATTACCAGTTAACTTAAGAAGTTTATGAAGAAAAGCGCAAGCGCCTTGCACATCGCCGTACAAACTGGTGGGGCATCGACTGAGATATAGGAAACACGATGAGCGCTAGCGATTTCGTGCTTGACTATGCAAAAAGTTTGATAAGCGATTATGCTTTCGCTAGATAGCTTTCAACCTTCTGAAAACGTATATGTACTTTTGAAAAAAGAAAAGGTAATCAACTAAATAAAGTGGTTTAGTCCATTACCTTTTTTTGAGCATATTATTTTTTTGTGAGATCAGATTCCTTTAATGGAGCACAACGCAATTTTGTATCGCCTCAAGAACTTTATCCATGTCTTCCTTGGTTCCAATTGAGATGCGTAGATACTGCTCAATACGTGGCATTTTATAGAATCTTGTTAAAATCTTTTGTTTTTTTAGGGCTTCATATAACTCTTCTGCAGTCACATCCCGTGGCTGGATTAATACAAAGTTTGTCAAACTGTCCAGCACCGTATGACCCATACGACGAAGCTCTTTTGTAAAATAGTTTCTAGTTGCGATAATCTCTTGCACACAATTCCCAAAGTATTCCTCGTCATCTAATGATGCACAAGCCATTTTTTCTTGAATCGTACTCATCGCAAAAGGATTCGTCGTTCCTCGAACACCATTCAAATCATGAATGAGTGAAGCATCACCTAATACAAAACCAATTCTCGCACCTGCTAAATTGCGTGATTTCGAAAAGGTTTGTACGACTAAAAGGTTATTGTATTTTTTTACTAACGGCGCTACTGAAACACCACCGTAATCAATATACGCTTCGTCAATAATCACTAAACGGTTCAAATTACTCATAACTAGCCGCTCAATATCGGGAACAGGTAGATAATGACCAGAAGGAGCATTGGGATTAACGATAACGACGGCATAGGGGAGAGAAATATAATCCTCTACATTAATCTTTAAAGCATCTCTAACAGGAACTTCATGGTAATTCAACATAAAAGATTGTCCATATGTACGATAAAATGGATACGTAATACTCGGGAAAGCAACTGGATCTCCTTCATCAAAAAAAGTCCGAAAAATTAAATCCAATACATCATCAGCTCCATTTCCAATTGCCACATTTTTCTCTCCTAAATCGAAACGTTCGGCAATTTTTTGACGAAGGGTACGAAACGAAAGATCGCCATAAAACCGCATGTCGCTAATTGTTTGATCCGTTAAATCTTCCATAATTTTCGGAGACGGTGGAAATGGACTTTCGTTTGCATTTAATTTGATGTATCCTCTACCAGGCTGTTCTCCTGTTTCATATACTTTTAAATTTCTGTAGCGATTACTGATAAATTTGCTCATTTTTTCCTCCTGAATAAACATTGATTTTTTTATTTTCCTCAAAAAATCAGCGTCATAAAGGGAGCACTGAACCTATATTATGTTACGGCAATCCATACTAAAATGATTTACTTTACAATTTCCCCTTCTAATTACAAAAATTCCACCACATCTTCTAATGGTAAACGATGGGCTTCAACAGGTGTTGCCTCATCGGAGACTCCAATGGAAAGAATTAATGTCGCAATATATCTTTGTTGATCAATTCCCATTTCTTGATATACTTTTTGCTCATCAAATCCCCCAATAGGGCAAGTATCATAGCCATGTGCATTTGCAACAAACATTAATTGCATAGAGGCTAATGCAGCATCTTGTGTAATAATTCTTTCTTTTCGTTTTTCAGAATATGCTTCTTCATACAAATGAAAAATTTGTTTCACCTTTTGTTTTACTTTTTCTACCGAACGATTACCTTGATTTAACGTAAAGATTTTTTCAGCCTTTTGATATCCTTTTCGGTCTGCTAAAACAATAATCATGGCAGAGGCTGTTTGGTTTTGAAGTTCATTTCCAATCAGACATTCTCCTAATTTTTGACGACCTTCATTCGACTCACACACTAAAAAACGAATCGGTTGCAAATTTCTTGAAGAAGGTGCTTGTTGTGTTTCTTTTATCATTTGTTCCATTTCGTATCTAGAAATTTTAATACCCTTTTTGTACTTACGTACCGAGCGGCGTTTTAAAACATCTATTTTATTCACAAAATCACCTCCAACTGGCTACTTGGCAACATTATATAATTCAGACTCTTTTCCGTTTAAAAAACTCAAGATCTGTCCCAATGGCACATCTAAAAGTTTCTTCTGAGAATCTTCCGAATAGAAAGCGGCATGCGGTGTTAATAAGACATCTGCGCGTTTAAATAATGGATGGTTTTCCAAATCTGGATGTTCAGAAGAAAGGACATCCAGAGCAGCAAACGAAAGATGATGTTTTTCTAGCGCTTCCTTTAAATCGGGTTCATTCACCGCACTTCCTCTTCCAGCATTAATAAAAATTGGCTCCTTTTTTAGTTGACTAAAAAATAATTGATTAAATTTCCCGACATTTGAAGCATTTTCACTCATATGATTAGATATAATATCCGCTCGCTGAAATATTTCTTTTTCCTTTACTAATTCAACCCCTAATTGGCGTGCAAGTTCTTCTGGAAAATGTGGATGATAGACAATTACGTGCATGCCAAAAGCCTTCGCCCGATTGGCAACAGCTTGCCCAATTCGACCAAAACCGTAAATCGCCAACGTTTTATCATGTAAACAAATGACATTAGGTACATCATAATCCCAGTTTTTTTCTTGGTATACTTTTTCCTCATAAGCGTTAAGCTTTCGAGCTGAAGCTAACAACAATAATAATGTGTGGTCTGCAACTTCTTGCGTACAATATTCACGTATTGGGCAAACTTTTATGCCATATTTTTTCGCTGATACAATGTCTATATTTCCAAACCCTGTTGCACAAATAACGATTAATTTTAAACGCTTCGCATGTTGCATAACTTCCTCATCAACTACCATAAAAGAAGTCAAAAAAATGTCCACATCCACCATTTTCCGTAAAAATTCCTGTTTACTGCAATCCTCTAGATATTCAATAGAAAGCGGCATCTGACTTTTCGTTTGCAAAAAACCTTTAATATGTATGAGTAAAATGTTTGTGGGAGAATAAATATCCTTTTTG
>NZ_JVDT01000109.1 GCF_001076885.1 Bacillus sp. 522_BSPC | reverse complement strand
ATACTTTTCAAAATTATTTGAAGGAACATCATTTAGTAGGTAGTATGTCCAGACGAGGGAACTGTTGGGACAATGCGGTGATTGAATCATTTCATTCAAATTTAAAGACAGAGGAATTCCAATATTGTAAGTTTAATACCCTAGCTAATTTAGAAGTTATTTCTAGAATAGATGGGTACATTCATCATTACAACGAGGGTAGGATTCAAGCAAAATTAGGCTACTTAACTCCAATAGAATTTGGATTAAAGGCAGCTTAAAGGATTTCGGGGTTATCCACTTTGCATGTAGAAAAGACATGCACTTTATTTGGAGATGCGGGCATGATAGCCTATTATGGCTAAGCCAGATTCTCTTTGAGATATCTGGCTTCCTGGCTAAAGAATCTATGCCCGCAGAGGCTCCAAGTAAAGTGACAAAGTGCCTGAACTATTTCCAGTAAAGAACCAATATCAAATTAATGAAAAAGTGTTAAATTTAATATGGGTAGGTGTTTTATATATGTCTCATTTGGCTAGGTCAGTTCAATCTTTGTCTTTTTTTTATTAAATGAGACCAGTCTACTTTTTTTCACCAATAAATAATGCATATAGTTATAGGCTGAATAATAGAATATGTTATTATTTGTAATAGAACCAATGGTAACCGCTTACAAGGATAGTTGCAAGTAGTAAAAAATCTGTCATAAACCTAACCAATAGAAGAGGTGTTTATATGGAATTTACGATTAACAGAGACATGTTAAAAAGTGTAACAGCAGTTGATCATACTGGCTCCTTATTTTACCAAGAAAAAGAGGCATTTAGTGGAATACATAAAATTGCTAGAAAGGTTATGGGGGATGTGGAGTTAGTGTTTGGCTATGCACCACAAGCGACTTCGGATAGAAAGAAGCTTGGAAAGCATGCTGTTTTATATGGAACCTTGAACCATAGCCCAATTCTTCATGAATTGGAAGAGAAACAGCTGATTGATCTGTCAGAAGTGAAAGGAAAGAGGGAAGTTTATTTATTTCAAGTCATTGAAAATCCCTTTGAAGATGTAGAAAAAGCACTAGTAATCGTTGGGAGTGATAAGCGTGGAACAATCTACGGGCTATTTCATTTATCAGAGCTCCTTGGCGTTTCTCCGTTGGTGGATTGGTGTGATGTTAAACCCAAGCATAAAGAGTCTTTCTCATTAAGTGGAGATTTAAAATATCTTTCGAAAGAGCCGTCTGTGCGTTACCGTGGTTTTTTTATCAATGATGAATGGCCAGCTTTTGGAAACTGGACGACGAAGAATTTTGGCGGCTTTAATGCGGAAATGTATGACCATGTTTTTGAATTATTGCTGAGATTGAAAGGAAATTATCTATGGCCAGCTATGTGGTCTGCTCGTTTTAGCGAGGATGGACCAGGATTGTTAAATGCAGTATTAGCAGATGAATATGGGGTAGTCATGGGGGCGTCCCATCATGAGCCTTGTTTGCGAAATGGAGAGGAATATAAATATTTGCGTGGGAAGGACTCTATTTATGGAGACGCCTGGAATTTTATTGCAAATAGAGAAGGGATTACGAAGTTTTGGAAAGATGGTCTGAAGCGGAACGGAAACTTTGAAAATGTCATTATGGTTGGGATGCGTGGGGAAGCGGATACAACTATTATGGGGAAAGATGCTACCCTTGCAGATAATATCGAATTACTGCGAGATGTCATCCAAACGCAAAATCAATTAATCCGAGAAAATATCAATCCAAATCTTTCCGAAGTTCCAAGAATGCTAGCTTTATATAAAGAAGTAGAACCCTTCTTTTATGGGGATGAACATACGGCTGGCTTAATCGGATCGGAGGAGCTTGAAGATATCATTCTTATGCTCTGTGATGATAACCATGGAAATCTGCGTACATTGCCAACAGAAGAAATGCGCAGCCATTCAGGTGGCTATGGGATGTACTATCATTTTGATTATCATGGTGGACCCATTTCCTATGAATGGATAAATAGTTCGTATCTTCCGAAGATATGGGAACAGATGACAATGGCTTACGATTTTGGTGTTCGGGATTTATGGATTGTAAATGTAGGAGATATTGCTACACAGGAATTCCCGTTATCTTATTTCTTAGATTTGGCTTATGACTTTGAAAAATGGGGAACCTCTGCCAAAAATAAGACAGATGATTATACGAGAAAATGGATTGATACCCAGTTTGACGGTGTATTTAATAAGGTGGAAAAGGAGAAGGTTTTTGAACTCCTAACAGGCTACACGAAAATAGCCCATAATCGCAGACCAGAGCATATGAATGCGGAAGTCTATCATCCTGTTCATTATAGGGAAACAGATCAGACATTACAGCAAATCGATTATCTTTTAAAGGCTGCAGAGGAACTATATAAACAAGTGGATTCAGAGAAATTACCAAAGTTTTTCTCTTTAGTCTATTATCCTGCTGTAGGAAACTTGAACTTGCAGAAGATGTGGCTTCTTACCGGGAAAAATCATGATGATGCCAAGCTTGGTAAAATGGAAGCAAACAAATTAGCGGAACAAATTAGAGCGTGTTTGACCAGAGATAGAGAACTGGTTGAGCAATATCATACCATTGATAATGGGAAGTGGTATGGAATGGGGATGTCTGAGCATATCGGTTTTACGAACTGGAATGAAGAAGGCTGTCAAAACCCAATTCTTATGCAAGTGATCCCCGCTAATAAACCGAGATTAATTGTTTCCATAGATGGGACGAATCAGCATTCGGAAGGCCCAGCATGGCATAATAATACACTGTATTTAGACGCATTTCTACAGCCGCATATAGAGGAAGCGACATTCACTATTTCTAGCTTAAGTGACAAAAATGCAGACTTTACGATTACTTGTGAAAACCAATGGCTAACCTGTTCGAAAACGAGTGGTAGTTTAGATGGTAAAGATAAAACATCGGAAGTCATTCAGGTGAGCATTAATCGTCAGGAAATGGGAGACGATTCAGAGGGTCGTATTGTCGTAGAAATGCCTTGTGGTACGTGTACCATTCTAGTATACGCAGCCCAAAATGATTACAAAGAATTCCCTGAGCGGACTTTTATAGATACGAATGGCTATATTTCGATAGAAGCCGAGCATTATTTTCTAAACAAGGAAGCAGTGAATCAACAGGGGGACATGTATCGATTTGAAGTGCTTGAAGGCTATGGCAAAACATTATCTGCCATGAAGGCTTTTCCAACAACCAAGCATTTTTCAGTAGGGGAGGATGCACCCTATCTGGAATATCATTTTGTCGTATTGGAAGCTGGAACGCATGAAGTAGAATTATATCTACAGCCTTCTAATCCAGTTACAAAGGATAATACGTTATTCTGTGGTATCCAAGCAAATGAGGATGACATCAACATTGTTAATATTATCCCAGAAGAATATATCGTTGGGGAAAGTGACAATTGGGGAGTGGATGTGCTGAATAATATCCATCGATACTGTCATCGAATCAAGTGTAAAGCAGGATTGAATACACTAAGAATTTATGCAGTAAGCCCAGGATTTGTATTAGAAAAGCTAGTAATCTATCCAGAAGGTAAGAAGCCAGCAACTAGCTATTTAGGGCCGACGGAAACTTATTTTGTAGGGAAATGAGTAGTACCATTTAATTAATAGAATAAGCAAGTAAGGACATTTTTTCCTACTTGCTTATTCTAGTTATATTTTGGAACAGCATCTTTTTTTTAGAGAATTATTTTCTATAAATGGGCGTATTGCAGTGATTTCCTGATAATCAACTGTGGATTAACAGTTAAAACAGGTAAGATTCCATTATCTTATGAATCAGGAGGAGGGGTGGCTAAATGCCATATTGATTATGATAATAGCAATCTATTTCATCATTGGTAGTTTCTACTCTTTGTATTACGGCATTAAAATGAAAGATGATAATAATAAAGATATTAGCTTCCCATTCATCATTAGTTTTCTTTTATTTCTATTTGGAGTTTTTAGTTTTTTTGATTATGTTATCGGAAAACTAATTGTTGGTGTGCCACTTTTTGTCTTCATATTCGGGAATAGATTTTTAAGAAAAATGAAAAGGCGGAATAAAGCTTAATCCTTGTGTAAAAAAGCACCTACTAGTGATATAGTAGGTGCTTTTCTGTGTGAATTTGTAAGCTTCCTTAAACTCCAGGAAACCATCCAGGTGTATGGATAATAGCATTCCAAAGAGGATCCGGAATGACAAGCTCTTTCTGCTTTTCTTTATTAATCGCTGTAACAATCGTTTCTTCTTTCCCCTCGGCAACTTTTTGTACCCAATAAGGGTCGATAATAAGCTCTCTACCTAAAGCGAGGAGAGGAATTCCTGTTTCTAGAGCTTGTTGTGCATCTGATGCACTGTAAATCGAACCAACGCCGATAAGTGGAACACGATTATTGATTGTTTCAAGCAAATAAGAAATGCGCGTTTTTGATAGGTCTTCCACACCTCTTCTTGGCGTGGAATGGAATTCTTGGAGCGAAACATGCAAGTAATCCAAGCCTTTGTCTGCTAGTTTATCGACTAGGGCAAGGGTATCTCCCATTGTAATTCCAGGTGTCTCGGGTTCCTCTGGGGAAAAACGATAGCCTACAATGAAAGGAGAGGTAGCGTATTTGTCAATAACACTTTTTACTTTGTCAATAATCGCCAATGGAAAAGTCATTCGTTTTTCAAGGCTTCCGCCAAAGCGATCTTCACGACGATTGGAATGAGGAGAGAAAAATTGCTGAATAAGGTAGCCATTTGCTCCATGAATTTCCACACCATCATAACCAGCTTCAATCGCACGACGTGTAGTCTCCCCGAAAGCATCAATGATCGCTTCGGCTTCCGATTCTGATAAAGCTCGTGGAGTTGGATTTCCACTTCCTTCAGCAGGTACGTCACTAGCACTCACAACATCCCCATTCACTAAGGCAGGAGGACACATCCGGCCACCATGGAAAATTTGGAGAACTGCTTTTGCGCCTTGTTCTTTAATACGTGAAGCTAATTTCGTTAAGCTAGGGATAAAGTCGTCACTATAGGCAGCAAATTCGCCTGGGAAACCTTGGCCATTACGCGTAACGTTTGTACATGCAGTAATGACCATACTTACTCCCGAAGAACGATGTGCATAATAGTTCACTTCTTCTTCTGAAACAGTCCCATCTTGATTGGAAGAAAAATTGGTCATTGGAGCCATAACTACTCTGTTTTTAAGTGTTATTCCATTGGGCAAGGTAAACGAAGATAATAGCTCATTTTTAATCATCTATTTATGCTCCTTTTTTAAGTATAAGCGTAATCATAAACAAATTAATCCATTCTGTAAATTATATTGCTCTGGTAGTTTTTCCGGATTTTATTAGAATAAACGTTGCAAACAAGTTTTCAGGGATTTCAGGAAAGTATGAGTAAAATGTTTGTGGGAGAATAAATATCCTTTTT
>NZ_JVDT01000108.1 GCF_001076885.1 Bacillus sp. 522_BSPC | reverse complement strand
AAAAAAAGACGACCCTCATTAAATTTTTTGAATGTAGAGTCGTCTTTTTTTATCCATTTTCTCATGAATTCCTATCTTTTTTAACTCATTAATTTCAAGATTCTTTTTAAATTCACCGTAAATATTGCCATGGCACCTTGCAATTCCATACCTAATAGACCCGAGGATTTTGCAACATTGTACCCGTGTCTGTGTTTTAATTCGCTATTTTTAGCTTCTATTTTATATCGTTCTTTCGACTTTTCTTTAAAATAGTCACTTTCTTGAAATTTTGCCTGCTCTGTATGCTCGTTTGATTTGATGCTTACAGAATATGTTTTACTTTTAGCCCCTTCCTTATAACATCCTTCCTTAAACGGACAGTGTTTACATTTTTCTATATCAAAATAGTACGTATGAACTTGATTTCTACCTTCTCCTTTTTTGCCCTGTTTTGCTTTTCTTATTGCCATATGTCCAGCCTTACAAACATACATTCCAGCATCTTTATTAAATTCAAATTCATCTTCTTTTTTACGGTATCCTTGTGTTACAGAAGGGTTTAATTTGGCTACCAATTTCATTCCATTCTTTTTTGTGAACTCGATATTTCCTTTTTCCGAATAAGCTGCATCCCCGATTACTGCCTCAACTTCCATGCCGGCTGTCATACTTTTTTCAATCAGTGTTTCTAATTGTTTTCCGTCATTCTTTTCTCCAGTTGTGACTGTTGCGGCTGTAATAATCCTTTCTTCACTCATGGCTATGTGCGTTTTGTATCCAAAAAATGAGGTATCCTCACTCTTGTGACCAACTTTAGCATCTTTATCTTCTGAAATTTGTAGATATTCGATATCGTCATTTACCGTTTCTTTTAGAAGGTTTAGTTGTTCCTTTACTTTTGGATATGGAACAAGCGTATCTTCCTTCTCAATCACCTCAATCAGTTTTTGACAATACTCCATTTCATCCTCCAAAATATCCGTTGAAGTTTTAGTGGGAAACTTATCTTTCATGCTTTCATCTATTTTATAAACAGCTTTTCTAAGCTTTTTCGAACGATCCATTAGGATTTCTTTAGGTGATTTCTGATTATAACGAGCTTTCGAATGAGTGGCATCTACGATAATAGCTTTACTTTTGATAATTCCCTTTTCAATAGCGATTTCTACGGTTTTATTAACAAGCATATCTAAAAGTTTTACGTCTTTTAAACGCAACTTTCTAAATTTGGTTAAAGAACTTGGTTCAATCACCGAATCTTCGGGTGCCATATCAAGAAAATATTTAAAAGACATATCATATTTTGAACGTTCAACAACGTCAACATCAGACAAGTCATAAATCGACTTTAATAATAAATACTTGAACATACGAATAGGATCGATGGCATTTCGACCGTTATCAAAACAATAATTTTTCTTGATTTCATCATAAACAAATGAAAAGTCAATTAAGTCATTAATTTTTCGTAACAGATTATCTTTTGGAACGACTAAATCATATAGAGCCATAAAAGGGCTAAAAAGAATCATAGACTGTTGTTTTTGAATCATAGTATCCACCCACACTGAAATTGATACTATAATTATACAATAAAAAAAGGATAGTTCCTTCAAATAATGAAGGACTATACCTTTTAGATTATGAACATTTGGAGGACTTTTTCAGTGGCCTCAATTAAATGGACTGTTTCTTCTTTTCATCATTTAGCACCTTTTATAGTTCATTAAAGGCTTCTGTTAAGACTGGTACGATTTGTTTTTTGCGTGACACAACACCTTTTAATAAAGCTGTGTTCGTTTCTAGCTGTACGTTAAATGCTTTTTCTACTGCCTGTGCTTTATTACCTAAAGCAACAGCAACAGAATCATTATTTAGAATATCTGTTACAACAAGAAGGAATAAATCTAAGCCTTTTTTAGTAATGATCGCTTGAATAGAAGATTCTAATTCTGCTTGTTTAGAAATGACATCATTTGTGTCAACTGCATTTACTTGGGCAATTTCCACTTTGTATGTACCCATTGAGAATTCTTTCGCATCAATGCTTAATAATTGATCAACTGTTTTGTCGCTTAGATCTGCACCGGCTTTAAGCATTTCTAAACCATACTCTTCCGCATTCACACCAGCAATCTCTGCTAATTCTTTAGCAGCTTGTACATCTTGCTCTGTGCATGTTGGAGATTTAAATAATAAAGAATCAGAAATGATTGCGGAAAGCATTAGCCCAGCAACTTCTTTCTTAATTTCCACATTATTTTCTTTATACATTTTATTCAAAATAGTAGCTGTACATCCTACTGGTTCTGCACGATAGTATAAAGGATCACTTGTTTCGAAGTTTGCAATACGATGATGATCAATAACTTCTAAAATTGTTACATCTTTAATGTCTTCCACACTTTGCTGAAACTCATTGTGGTCAACTAAAATAACAGACTTTGTTTCTGAACTTGCTTTTTCGATGAAACGAGGAGCTTCCTTTTTAAAATAATCTAAAGCGAACTTTGTTTCGGCGCTAATCTCACCTAGACGAACAGCTTCCGCTTCCACTCCAAGCTCTTTTTTTAATTCTGCATATGCAATAGCAGAGCAAATAGTATCCGTATCCGGATTTTTATGACCAAAAATCAATACTTTTTCCATTTAGCAAATCTCCTTATTACCATAATCTGATGACGTAATAACTAAAATCATACATCCCACTTTATTTTATCATAACTTACCAAAATTTAAAGAAAAGAACAGAAAAAAGAGGCGATTTTGCTTGGCATTTAATCACAATTTAATGTTTGAAAAGTAGAATGCCACACTAGCTAAACAACAGACCCCATTTATCTATACTTATAAAAGAAATAAATAAAACTGCAAACAAACTACCCATACAGGTGTTTATTTGCAGTCTAATAAGAGTTTGAAGCTCCTATTCTATTTAACTAGTATATTAGAATTTATATTGATAGTTTTCGATTTCCCAAGCATGAATTGTAGTACGGTAGTTATCCCACTCTTCTTTTTTAGCAGCTACATATTCAGTAAATACGTGCTCTCCAAGAGTTTTAAGACCAATTTCTCCAGCTTCAAGTTCTGCGATTGCAGCATCTAAACCACCAGGTAAGCTATCAATGCCAAGTTCTTCACGACGTTCATCTGTCATATGGAAGATATCTTCGTTAATTGGTGCTGGAGCCTTCAAGCCTTTTTCTACTCCATCTAATCCTGCAGAAGCAATAACAGCAAATGTTAGATAAGGGTTTGAAGATGGATCTGGACAACGAAGTTCAACACGAGTTGCCATTCCACGTTTTGCAGGAATGCGGATTAATGCTGAACGGTTGGATGCAGACCATGCTAAGTAACAAGGTGCTTCGTAACCAGGTACTAAACGCTTATAAGAGTTTACTAGCGGATTCGTAATAGCTACGAAATTTTTAACATTTTCTAATACACCAGCAATGAAAGAATATGCAGTATCAGATAACTCTAAATCATTGTTTGCGTCATAAAAACTATTGTCTCCATCCTTAAAGAATGACATGTTAACATGCATTCCAGAACCATTTATTCCAAATACTGGTTTTGGCATAAATGTAGCATGCAAACCATATTGAGCAGCAATTGTTTTTACAACCCATTTATATGTTGTAGCTAAATCAGCAGCTGTTAATACATCTGCATATTTGAAATTAATTTCATGTTGCCCTTCTGCTACTTCGTGGTGAAGTGCTTCAATTGTGAAGCCCATTGCTTTCAAAGTTTTGAAAATTTCCACACGAACTTTTTCCCCTAAATCTTTTGGTGATGGCTCAAAATAACCGCCTTTGTCACCTAATTCAGTAGTTGGATATCCATTTTCATCCGTAGCAAATAAGAAGAATTCTAATTCAGGTCCAACTGAAATCGTATATCCTTTTTCAGCTGCACGTTCAACAGTTTTCTTAAGAACATTTCGTGTATCGCCTTCAAATAAAGTACCATCTGGGTTTGTAACAGAGCAAAGGAAACGAGCTTCTGAATAACCTTCTGTTTCTGTCCAAGGTAATACTGCAAATGTGTTTAAATCTGGTAGTAAATAAGAGTCTGATTTGTTAATGGGAGAAAATCCTTTAATGGATGAACCATCAATCATGATTTTTCCTTCTACAGCATCATCTAATTGTTGTGCAGTAATAGTAATGTTTTTTAAAATGCCTTCAATGTCCACAAATTGTAGATGTAATAATTCTACACTTTTTTCTTTAACGATACTTTCAATTTTCTCTAATGTAAATTCAGCCATGTTAACTTACCTCACAATTCATGTTCTATTATCTAACTTGCTTTCATTATAAGGAATTATTTCTCTTAAAACAATGTTTTTTTATAATTTTTTAAAAATTATATTAGGTAGCGCTTTCATCCCTTTTCGTCGTTTTTCTCCTGTTATTGACACTATTCGCTAAGTGGATAAAGTAGGCATATGTCGAAATAATAGATTTGTATGATTCTTTTCCATATAGCTACTTTTGTAAGAATTAGTAAGCATAAAGTAAAGTGGATCTACCATCTGTAACTATTTCCACTATACTCTCTGTTGCGTAGTTAAACTATCCAGACCTTTAACGGCTGTTAAATAACCACCTACCCTCCCTTAACTCTTATAGTCATATTGTTTTTCCTATTTCACTTCTGAATTTCGTGTATTAAATAATTTTTATTATAAATTAATAAAATTCCGAATTTTTGTTATTTTATGTACTTTTTATCTTCTAATCTCTTGTTTTCTTTTATTTTTAAAGTTTTTTAATATTTCCCATTACGAAATAAATAGCTTATATTAATTGAAATAGCCTTTTTAAGAAAAGGAGTGACTTATTATCCTTTTAACAAGCAATGAACGCATTAGATAGTAAAGCTCTCTTTAATTTTTTTAAAATAACATATGGACGGTGGTAAACATGCATCTATTAAAGCAATTTTCATTTAGTAAAAGGTTCCCTGAAATAGAAGTTGTCGGATCTGCTTTTGCAGGGAAACAAGATGATCTGATCCCTTTATCTTTTGGCTTTCCTGCACCTGAATCTCTTCCAGTTGATAAAATGACCGCAGCGACAGAAGCTGCAATGAATACACAAGGAAGACAAGCTTTGGCTTATAGTGGTGGAACTGGTCCTAAGAACATCCTAAATTGGATTAAAGAGCGATCTAAGCTGAGAGAAATTGAAGCAACAGAAAAAGAAATTATCGTTACTGCAGGAAGCTCCCAAGCGATTGATTTAATCACAAGAACACTCACAGATCCTGGTGATGATATATGGGTAGAAGCACCAACCTTTTTTGGAGCCCTTAAAACATTTCGCTTAGCGGAAACGAATTTGCTTTCTTTTCCAATCGACGAACATGGCTTACGAGTGGATCTAGTCGAACAAGAGCTAATTCAACGGGTAAAAAATAATCTTCCTTTGCCAAAATTGATGTATATCATTCCAAATTACCAAAATCCAGGTGGCGTCAATTTATCTATTGAAAGAAGAAAACGCCTTGCTGAATTGGCTTATGAATACAATTTCTTTATTATTGAGGATGACGCCTATGTGGAGCTTTCCTTCAATAAAAACTACACTCCAGCTATTTATTCATTTGGACCTGAAAGAGTTATTTACTTAAGTACTTTTTCAAAGATAATCGCACCTGGCTTACGACTTGGTTGGGCAATTGGATTAAAAGAAATAATCGAAAAAATGCAAATTTTAAAAATAGATGGGTTAACAAGTGTGTATGTACAAGAAGTCACAAAGAATTTACTTGAACAAATAGATATGGATGAACAAATCAATAATTTGAATTCTATCTATCTTTCACGTAAAAACGCGATGGTTTCTGCGATAAAGCAACACTTTGGTGAAGATGTTTCCTTTCATGAACCACAAGGAGGTTTCTTTCTTTGGCTTACTTTCCCAGATGACATTGATACTAGTGAGTTTGTTGATGCCGCAATGCTGGCTGGTGTTTCCTATATCGCTGGTAAGCATTTCTTCTTACAAAACGAGGGATACAATCATATGCGTTTATGTTTTACTTTCTGTGAAGAAGAAATTATCCAAGAAGCAATTAAACGACTTGCAAAAACCTATTATGAGCATGTTAATAGTAAACAAATGATTGAGGAAGCAAATTAATGACTAATGTATCAAATATGCCTAAAATTTATATCAGAAGAACTATACCAGAAAAGTATCTTGCTCAAATATCTGCATTAGGAGCAGAAGTTATTGTGGATCATTGGGAATACGGAGAACCTGAACCACCGATAAGCCAGGATATTAGTGACTGTAATATTGTGTTAACTTTAGGTTTAACTGATACCCTATCGATTTTGAAAAATGCCCCAAATATAAAATGGGTGCAATCATTAAGTGTTGGTCTGGATGCTCTTTTACATGAGGAAGTAAGAAAGAGTGATATTGTTATTACGAATACAAAGGGTTGCACATCTGTTCCAATCGCAGAACATACAATTGCGATGATGGCTGGTTTGGCAAGAGGAATACACTTAATGATTCGAAACCAGCTGGACAATAGGTGGGCGCCCACTCCTATTACGGACCTTTCAGGCTCAACAGTTGGAATAATTGGCTATGGGGAAATTGGAAAACAAATTGCTAAACGGGCAAAAGCATTGGATATGTTTGTCATCGGCTGTAAGAAAAGACCTTCCAAATTATCTGGTGAGGATCCTGCAGATAAAATCGTTGGTCTGGACCATATAGATGATGTGATAGCAGTGGCTGATTTTCTTATTCTTGCTTTGCCTTCAACCCCTGATACATACCAGCTGATTAACAAGGAAAGATTAGCAAAAATGAAAGAAAGTAGTTTTCTAATTAATATTGGAAGAGGAAATACGATCGAAGAAGAGGAACTCATCCATTTATTAAACGAGAAAAAAATTGCTGGAGCTGCATTGGATGTATTTGAGGTAGAGCCTTTGCCACATGAACACCCATTATGGGAGGTGGAAAATGTTATTATATCTCCACATAATGCCTTCTTTTCGCCAAACACTATAAATCGTTACATGGAGGTATTTCTAGAAAATATCCAGCGATTTAAAGATGGCAAAGACCTAATCAATGTAGTTGATAAACAATTGGGCTATTAATAAGGAAAAAACTGCCGAATTTAATCTCGGCAGTTTTTTTACTTGCTCATTCACTTATACTGTTTCAAACCCTTCTTTTTTCCATGCAGTTGTTCCGCCTTCGATAAAAGCAACATCAGTAAATCCCATTTGTTTTAATAAATATGCACCAAGTGATGCTTGTCCACCAAGACCGCATGTAACAAGAACTGGACGATTACGATCAGCTAATTCTGGATCTCTTAATTCTTCCGGCAATTCCAAATCAGCACGAATTGGAAGCATTCCTAAAGAGATATTAACAGAGCTTGGAATTAAGCCACATGCTCCTGCATCTGCTGCATCTTGCACATCAATTATGTAAGTGTTTGGGTTTTCCTCCATTTTCTTTTTTGCTTCTACAGATGAAATTCCAGGTACATTCTTTCTTGCTTCTTCGACTAGTTGACCAAAAGTTAATGGCATTTACATCACTCCTTATATTATCTAACATTTACATAGTAACAAAATTTTCCTCCATTTACTAATAAATCGCTTCCTTTTTTTACTCAGACAAGAACCTTGACATTATAATGGTAGAATAGTATTCTCCGTCTTCAAGTAGTTTATCCTTTTTTAATATTCCTTCTACTTCAAATCCAAATCGTTTATATAATTTTATTGCTTTCTCATTCGTTTCGATTACAGATAGTGTCATTTTCGCCATTTTATTTTCCGTTGCCCATGTTAAGGATGCTTGTAATAATTTCGGTCCAACTTTATAGCCCCAATAGTCCTTTAATACTCCAATGCCAAATTCTACTTTATGCATAAGACGTTTCAAGCTAGTGCCTTCGCATCGTGAAAAAGCAATAATTTGACCTGTTTCTGTTTCAGCTAGTAAAAACAATCGATTGAATCCTTGTAAATCTGTATGAATCAATTGTTTAAAATCATTTGGAGTTAGCATCCCTTCACCAGGATTTCAATCAAAGAAAGATGTTTCTCCATCTATTTTTAGCCTTATTTGCGAAAGTTGATCTGCGTCTTTTTCTTCTGCACATCTTATCGTATAACGTAATCCATTTTGATGATAAGAAATGGGAATTATTTTCATGAAATAGTATTCTCCTTCATTTAAGATTGTAAATATATACTAATATTATAAAAAATTACGCTAAGGTATGTAGAGGAACTATTAAGTCAATAGAATGAATCAATAAAAATCCTACTAAGATAATAATTCCTAATGAAAAAAACTCTCTCTAGAATGAGACATTTTGTCTAACTATTGAGCATTAACTTACCCAAAAAGCTAGAAAAAACTTGTCAACCTTCCATAGAGAGAGCTTCTCTTAATCTATTAGTTTTTTAATTTCTCACGTAATACCATTGGCAAAATACCACCATGGCGATAGTAATCAATTTCTACTTCAGAGTCAAAACGCACTAACGCTTCGAATGTAATCTTCTTTCCATCTTCTGTAGTAGCTGTTACTTCTAAGAAATCACGTGGTTTAACCGTTTCGTCTACATATACGTTAAATGTTTCTTTTCCCGTTAAACCTAAGCTTTCAGCATTCTCGCCCTCTTTAAATTGTAATGGAAGTACTCCCATTAACACTAAGTTAGAACGGTGAATTCTCTCAAAGCTTTCTGCGATAACTGTTTTAATACCTAATAGGTTTGTTCCTTTTGCAGCCCAGTCACGAGATGAACCCATTCCGTAATCTTTTCCTGCAATAACCATTAAGCCAGTTCCTTCTTCTTTGTACTTCATACATGCATCATAAATGGAGGTTACTTCACCTGTTGGCCAGTGCGTTGTGAATCCACCTTCTGTTCCTGGTGCAATTTGGTTACGAATACGTATATTCGCAAATGTTCCTCTCATCATAACTTCATGGTTACCACGACGAGAACCGTATGAGTTGAAATCACGTGGCGCTACACCATTATCTTTTAAGTATTTACCAGCTGGAGTATTTACTCCGATTGCACCTGCAGGAGAGATATGGTCAGTCGTTACCGAATCGCCGAACTTCCCTACAACTCGCAAGCTTTTTAATGGTAATACTTGTTCAGGATCAGGCTTTAATCCTTCAAAGAACGGTGGGTTTTGAATATAAGTAGAAGTATCATCAAAACTATATAACGAATCACTGCTTGTTTGAATTTCGTTCCAGCGCTCATTATCATCAAATACTCTGTCATATTCTTTATTAAATAGATCAGGCGTAACTGTTCGATGAACTAGTTCGTTTACTTCTTCTGTAGATGGCCAAATATCCTTAAAGAATACATCGTTACCATCTTTATCTTTTCCAATAGGTTCTTTTTGTAGGTCAATATCCACTGTTCCAGCAAGTGCATAAGCAACAACCAATGGTGGTGAAGCTAAATAGTTTGCTTTTACTAGCGGATGAATGCGGCCTTCAAAGTTACGGTTACCAGATAATACACTTGTTACAAGTAAATCGGAATCTGAAATAGCTTTCTCAATTTCTTCTTTAAGCGGACCTGAGTTACCGATACATGTCGTACATCCATAACCTACAAGGTTGAATCCAATTTGCTCTAAATATGGTAGTAGTCCAGAATCTCTTAAATAACCAGTAACTACTTTAGAACCTGGTGCTAAAGATGTTTTCACAAACTTAGGTACTTCCATACCTTTTTCTACTGCTTTTTTCGCAACTAATCCTGCACCAACTAATACATATGGATTGGATGTATTTGTACAGCTTGTAATCGCCGCAATTGCAACAGAGCCAGTCTTCATTGTAGTGGAATCTCCATTTGCAAAATCAACTACTACTTCTTTATCAAATTCGTCTGCTTTTAAGCCAAAACCTTGGTTTCCTTCTGGTGCTGTTACAGACGCATTAAATACCTCTTTCAATTTAGAAAGTGGAATTAAATCTTGCGGTCTTTTTGGACCAGAAAGATTTGGCTCAATTTCTGCTAGGTTTATCTCTACAACATCTGTATATACCGGTTCTAAATTCGGATCGAAGAATAAACCGTTTTCTTTACAGTAAGCCTCAACAACATTGATTTGCTCTTCGGAACGCCCAGTTAAGCGCATGTAGGATAAAGATTCCTTATCGACTGGGAAGAATCCACAAGTTGCTCCATATTCTGGTGCCATATTCGCAATGGTTGCACGGTCTGCAAGTGGTAATTGCGGGACACCAGGTCCATAGAATTCAACAAACTTTCCGACTACACCTTTTGAACGAAGTACTTGTGTTACTTTTAAGGCTAGGTCTGTTGCAGTAGAACCGTTTGGCATTTCACCAACAAGTTTTACCCCTACTACTTCTGGTACTGGAAAATAAGAAGGTTGTCCCAACATACCTGCTTCTGCTTCAATTCCACCAACACCCCAGCCAAGCACACCGATACCGTTAATCATTGTTGTATGAGAATCAGTACCAACTAATGTATCTGGGAATGTTTCGTATTCGCCCTCTGGCGTTTCATTAACATGTACTACATTTGCTAAATATTCTAAATTTACTTGGTGAACGATACCGGTTGCTGGCGGTACGGCACGATAATTATCAAATGCCTTTTGCGCCCAGCTTAAGAATTGATATCTTTCTGCATTTCTTTCGAATTCTAATTCCATATTTGCTTTTAATGCATCTGGAGTTCCGTATTTATCTACCTGGACACTGTGGTCGATAACTAGGTCTACTGGTTTCTCAGGATTAATTTTACTAGGATCTCCGCCTAAGTCAGCCATTGCTTTTCGTAGAGAAGCAAGGTCAACAACTGCAGGAACGCCTGTAAAGTCTTGGAGGATTACCCTCGAAGGTTTAAATGGAACATCAATTTCCTTTACCTCATCCGTTCCCCATTTTGCAAGATTTTCTACATGCTCTTGTTTAATAACAAAATCGTCCATTTGTCGTAAAACTGATTCTAGTAACACCTTGATAGAATAAGGCAATTTCGATACTTTACCGATTCCCTTCTTTTCCAAAGCTGCTAATTGATAGTAATGATAGCGCTTCCCACCTACTTCAAATGATTGGCGGGCATTATAAAAATCCTTTGCCATATGTATTACCCCCTCATTGTAATCATATACCAAAAATAGAAAAATAGTCGAACAATTTGATCACTCTATTATCTATTTACCATCTATAATTTTAATACAAGGAGCATGATAAGTAAATAACAAGTAAGTTATCAAATACGATAAGTTTTTCTTATTGACTTTCATTTTCTTGCTGAAAAAATAGACCATCGAAAAAGACTGGCTTTTCAGATGGTCTCCTATTTTAGATTTCGTTTACTTCGTCAACAATACTTTTTAAATCTTTTTGAAAGCTTTCTAATTGCTCCTTTTGATGCTCAGAAGCTACTTCCAAAGCATTTTCAATTTGTTGATATGTTTCATTTATTTCTTGTTTTAAATGCTTAAGCTGATGTCCATAATTAGCTGAGTCTTTTACTATATCCTGATAAAGATTCTGCGTTTCATACAAATTTCGTTGGGCATCTTGAAAAGCTTCTTGTTTATTACTATGATAAGGCATGTTCATATCCTCCTGCATTATATATTCATGTTGCTTACCAATAAGTTGTGCAGAGAATCATAAAAATATGCGGTATAAATGTCGGCTTGAAAAACCATTCTATAAAGGTAGTGAAGCAATACCTCTTCATGAAAAAACGAAAGGAGAGAATACAAATGAACAAAAATGATAGCAAAGATATGAGAAGAAACGCGCCTAAAGGGAATCAATCAGGACAGCCCGAGCCACTTAGCGGTAGCAAAAAGGTTAAAAATCGTAACCATTCAAGACAAAAGCATAACAACCACCATGATATGTAAGCAACACTAATTTATTTTTAATATATTATACTTGTCACACATTTACATGATCATATATGTGGTAAAAAGAGCCTTCTCAAAGTTGAGTTGGGCTCTTTTTACTTCTGATAAAAAGCAACAAAGAATTTTGTCAATCCATAAGCAAGCATTGAAATAATAACATCTATTAAAAAAACATGAAAATTATTTAGTCCTTTTACAAGGGCAATAAATCCAATTTTCTTTTCAATAGGAACAAATAGGAAGGCAATTACAGCAGCCAATACTATGGACCATAATAGATAATTCTTATCCTGTTTTATACAATACTGATATAATAGCATAAAAGAAACGGGAAGAAAGGAAGATGTTATTCCAATGGCTTGTGGTAAGAACGGAAGAAGAAAATAATGATGATCCATAAGCCCCAATCTGATCAATATTATTTCTGTATAAGTCCATAGCATATGTACAGTGTATCCAAAGAATAGAATTTGAAGTGCTTTCCCTTTATCCAGTTTTATTAAAAGAACAATAAGTGGGAGAATTAAACAGGTTAGAATAATCCAAAATTGCCAGCTAGTCCAATCAGAATGCTCATGCCAATAGGAACTAATTAAAGAGGATACTTTCGCACTTGCATGGTTAATTTTACTCCAATACTCTTCAACTGACATAGTATTTCCTCCCATTAAAATTATTTATCTATTCTTCTGTAATTTGTCCTAGATACGTCATTTTATACTTAGGTGAAATGACTCTTTTTTAGTTATAAACCTATCTATCATGCCGTTATTTTAAAGCTTTGCTATAAAATCTTAAGAAAAAATAAAGAAATCTTTCTTATAATTAATTATTATTAAATAGGAAGGGAAAGAGAAAGCATGATACAATCTATTTCAAATACCAGCACAGGAATTACTAGCACAAGCACCCGTTCCTCTGATGTGACCAATCAAATTAAAACATTAGAAGCCCAAAAGCAACAATTACAATCACAGCAAACTCAAATTGAGCAAAATGAAAGCATTCAAGAAGAAGAAAGAGAAAAACAGATTGAACAGCTTAAAAAGCAAATTTCTGAAATAGAAGAACAGATTCAAGCACTGCAGAATCAGAAATCAGAAGGAAGTAGTAGTTCCAATACAGCTTCAAAAATACAAGAAGATAATATACTTATCAGTAGGGAAGCATACACTTTGTACAAGGATTCAAAAAAAGAAACGGAGAATAATCCAAAATAGTCCATATATCAAAAGTGAATATCCTATTCTTCACTTGATAAATATTGTTCAAAGCTTTGCTAAGATAGTGAGACCGATTTCAAGAGGAAACCGGTCTCCGTTATCTTTTATACTGAATAAATCTTAGCCAATGCTTTCAATAGTATTTTTTCAAACTTGTATGGTAACACAAGCCAATTGTTTTTTTAGTTATGAAATGATTCATGCCTTCAGTAAGCTGTCATTGTGAATAATTCATGTAATCTCGTCTCCACGAACTTCTCCTATTTTTTCATTACAATATAGGCAAATTTAAGGCTGTATCAATATTTTGCAAATTAAGATTGATTTGTTCCTTTGGCTCAAAAGCGTGATACCAGCCTTTTTCAGCCATATAACTTGATAATCTTTCATGCATATCAAGTGCTTCATCTAAATGACGTCCGAGTATCTCTTTTATTTCAGGATGAACAGTTTCCGTTATTGCCATAGAATAATTTCTGATTCCGCTTTTTACTGAAATTAATAAATCAGTCGCAATAATTTGATCGGTTAAAGCATCCATGCCTGTCAAATATTCAATAATAGAATTCATTGCATTTTCACTCCTAAGCCTTCCATCTCTTTCGCTTTTGATAAGATAGAGGAAAATTCTTGTAGCTGTCTAGTTGAAAGGTCTACATCCTCCATCATCATATCTTTTAGCAGAGGGTCTGATACTAACGCACGCATTGTTTTGGATTTTGTCAAACAAATCGTTTTAAAAGTAGCTAATTCTTGAACCTCTAGCACCTCATGTAAACAATAGTTCATTTTATTCCCTTCTTTCCTTATGGTTTGAGAACAACTTTTATACAATTGTCTGTTTTCGTATCAAAAATTTCATAGCCGTGCTTTGCTTCACTAAGAGGTATAACGTGGCTAACTACATCACTTGGATCAATTTTGCCACTAGAGACTAATTCAAACATATATGGCATATAATGAATAACCGGTGCTTGTCCAGAACGAATATTAACATTGCGCTGCATAATATCCCCTAATGGAAAACCATTATATCTACCACCATAAACCCCTGTTAGTTGAATGGTTCCACATTTGCGAACTGCTTGGGCTGCCATGACTAGGGCACTCATTGTTCCGCCTTGTAGCTTCATGCCACTTGCTAGAAATTCTAGGTCATTCATCTTCCCATCCATTCCAACCGCATCTATTACAACATCTGCTCCACCTTTTGTGATTTCCTTTAAATAGTTTCCTACGTTTTCATGCTGTTCAAAATTAACTATTTCTACCTTATTCGTCCGTTTAGCATGTTGAAGCCGATAATCAATGTAATCTACAGCTATCACACGCTTTGCTCCTTTTAGCCAAGCAAACTTTTGTGAAAAAAGCCCAACAGGTCCACAACCAAATACAATGACCGTATCACCTTCCTTAACACCTGCATTATCAACACTCCAAAAACCTGTTGTCATTGCATCGGAAATTACACTTAGCTTTTCATCGGGCTCCTCACAAGTTTCTGGAATTTTAAAATGGGTAAAATTAGCAAAAGGCACCCGTAGATACTCTGCTTGGCCGCCTGGATAGCCACCTGTATTTCCTGAATAGCCAAAATAGGCACCCATATCTCCATGATCATTGGAATTATCACATTGACTCTCCAAATTATTTTTACAATACTGGCATTCTCCACAAGCAATATTAAAAGGAATAATGACTCGATCCCCTTTTTTTAGTTTCGTTACACCGGGTCCAATTTCTTCCACAATTCCCATCGGTTCATGGCCAATTATATAGTTTTCCTCTAAATTTGGAATCATTCCATGAATTAAATGCAAATCAGATCCACAAATAGCAGTGCTCGTTACCTTTATAATCATGTCATCTGCCTTTAAAATCTTCGGATCCTCTACTTCTTTCACTTCCACATTTTTAATTCCTTGATATGTTACTGCTTTCATTCCATATACCCTCCAAGTTTAATGCGCATCAGGTGTCCGATCAAACATTCCTTTGCGATTTGTTTCACCAGTAAATAAGTTCATATTTCCAATCATTATTGTATTCTTTGCAGAAAGCTGGTCCAATTGATATTGCTCACTTAAATCATGGGGATGAAACCACTTTTTTTCCAACATCAATTCGGTAATTTCTTGATGCATTTGAATTGCCTGCTTAAGCTGTTTGCGCAAGAGAATTCTTAAATCAGGTGATGCTGTTTCAGTTAGTGCTACTGCTAAATTTCTTACTCCTTCTTTAGCGCGAATAAGAAAATCGGTTGCTAAGGTTGTATCAGCAAGCTCTGGCATATTTAATGCATTAATGGGATCAAGATAGTCATTGTTCAACTTTTATACCTTCCTCTCCATCTAAAATTGGTGTTGGACGCATTTCTGGGATTACCGTTTCAAATGGGCCATTCTTATACATTTCTTGTAGTTCTGACAGTGCCAGAATAGACTGTTCAACATCTTTTTTCATTAAATTTTTTAAGTCTTGGTCAAAAACAAGACCTTGCATTAACTTTGATTTTGCTATGCATAGTGTTTTAAAATTGATAACTTCATGTAAATCCAATGATTCATGTGGAGTCAAGCTTTTGCTTTCCATGACCAATTACCTCCTGTCTTAATAAGAATTACTTAGCTATTTTCTCCTTCTTTCGTTGTCATCTCACTAACAATATTTAACAATTAATTCCCTTTATAATAAATCCTCTCTATTTCAGTAAAAGAGAAAATAAAATTATGTACATTTTCCCTTTAATGTTCTTGTTTCTTTTGCTCATACTAATAAAGCAAATGACTTCTTGAAAGGATTAGGTTCTTATGCTAAATAAACAACAAATGTCCCATTTTCAAAAAGTATTAGATGAACAGAAAAGAGATTTAGAAGTAAGATTTGATCAAAATGATAATTTAGGATTGAAAGATGGGCATTACCATGAATCTGTTGGAGAGTTATCAAGTTATGATAATCATCCAGGTGATGAAGGAACAGAGCTTTATGAGCGTGAGAAGGATATCGCCCTTGCTGAACATTATCATCATGAATATATGGGAGTTTTAAATGCTTTAAAAGCAATAGACGAAGGAACATACGGAAAATGCGCAACCTGTTCTCAAGATATACCGATTGAAAGATTGGAGGTTATTCCTACTACACTTTATTGTAGGGAACATTCTCCTGATCAGAAAATTTCTGAAAAGCGACCTGTGGAAGAAGAAATTTTAATGCCTCCTTTCGGCAAGTTTGATATGGATAATAAAGATGAATCTGTCGTATTTGATGCAGAGGATTCTTGGCAGGAGGTTTCTAGCTGGGGAACATCCGAGACGCCATCTGATTTTGCCCATCCAGACTTTGATCATTATAATGACGTATACACAGAGAGCAATGAGAATATTGGCTATGTGGAAGATTACGAAAATTTCATCGGTGTTGATATAGAAGGGAAAAATATAACTGTCTATCCGAATGAGCAGCATAAACGATATGAACAAAGCTTAGACGAAGAAGGCATTATGACAACATTTGGTGACTTGCCTGCATATGAGCATGAACCTTATGTTGAAAATGAGGATTAAAATTATTTGTCTTTCTTAGGGGAGAGTATTCTCCCCTATACTTTGTAGATTCTCCGTCACTCTTTCCCCCTCTTTAGAATATGCTACATATACTAAGGAGGACTTAATATGAATGATGATAACTGGATTCATTTAATGGATGAATGGTTTAAAAATCATTTTCTTGATCCACTTACTTCCGTATTAGATGAAGCAGAATTTCGCATTGATGTATATGAAACAGAGAAGGAGTATATTGTCGAAGCATTTTTACCAAATTGCCGGGCAGGCGATATTCATATTTCAGTTGAAAAAAATCTCCTAATTATTAAGGCATTCCTTCAAGATTCGATTTCTTCTGAGGAAAAGAGGAGAACAATTGATTTTCCGATTGCTATAACTCAAAATCCAATACATGCTGTATACACAAATCAAATTCTTGAAATTTTCATTCAGAAAGAAAAGCAACAGAACTATTTGCAATCATCTTCTGTCCCAATTCAAAATCTATAAAGATAATTCCCTTTCATATGTTTTTAACAATGTATAATATTGGATGCCTTTTGTATGCTTTAAAGCACTTTTAGCATGCCTTTTCGCAATGTCCTCTTCCCCATTTTTTAACGCAATTTCTGCTAATAGTGCTTCTTTCATCCATTTTTTCTTTATCGCTTTCATCGACTTATTAGCTTCTGCTAATTTATTTTCTTTAATAAAAATCAATGTTCGATAGTACAGCTTTTGTTCTGATTTCTTTATTTTCTCTACCTCTTCCCCAAGATATAACGTCTTATCAAAATAAAGAGAAAATATAATCGTGAAAAGAGCATACTGAGACTGATACTTTTTCTGTTTTATCAGTTTCCGATAGCTCGTAATCACCCTTTTATCGTCTTTATTGCTTATCGCATAAACAAAGCTGTAATAGGGATGCTTTCTATTTTTTTTAAATAGCTTTTCCAATTTATTTATATTTCTCGTTGCGTTAACACTAATCAATGTTGTTAAGTACATGATGATTAGGACTATAATATAACAAATTAATATATTCAGAGTGACAGGAAATGAAAAATAGTTGTCCAATAGAAAGAAAGTAAAAAAAGCAACTATTATCCCAATAATAAACGTTATTACGGAAACCAAAACTATTCCTCCCTTATGTAAATAAAGCACGTGCTAATCGT
>NZ_JVDT01000107.1 GCF_001076885.1 Bacillus sp. 522_BSPC | reverse complement strand
GGTTCTAAGTCAATTGTTGGGGTAAAATACTAGGCTACCGCGCTTAAGCTTGGTGGCATTTGTATGTTTGGAAGGTCTTAGACCCTCCAAACATACAAATGTTCATTCTCTAGTTTTTATCCAACATGTATTCCAATTCCCTTAAATTGATGTGTTAATAATATCTTGGCACGAAAGCGCTCAAAACTTCTAAATCCAAATGCGTTTCGTTTGATTACTTTGGTGGAATTGTTAATCCCCTCAAGAAAACCATTTGAGTAATTGTACACAAAGCTGTTGAGTATCTCCGTCTGCCAATTCTTGAATGTCTTTATTACATCAGACATCTCTAAAATACCTTCGGTTTTAAATCTTATTAAAAGTTGTTCGAGTTCATATTTGACCTTCTTAATTTGTGTGCTTCCAATTTCTTTAGCCCTTGTAAACCATGCTCGAAAGGCTTCTTTCAGTTCATAGGCCTGCTTTAATTCTTCCGACATAGATAGATATCTCTCTAGAAGCCAACGTTCTTCATTATTTAACTTATCTTTTGCTTTATGAAAGACATGTTTCATTCTCTTACACTTCTTACGATCATACGCATGAAAGTTTTGTTGGACACGTCGCCTAACCTTATCTAATGCCCAATAAATATATCGACAAAAATGAAACCTGTCCGCTACAATAACTGGTTTACCCAGAGCTTCTTGTACAGCTGCTTTAAAGGATGGACTCATATCCATGATTACGATTTGTACTTGCGCTCCATGTTTTTGAAGGTACCGTTTAATCGTTTTTTTATACCGATTTGGAAGAATGTCAATTGGTTCTCTTGTGATTCCATTAGCTATAATTAATTGATATTTCCCTTCCTTGGTATCGCCTTTGTACTCATCAATAGCTATCACTTTTGGCAGCTCTGTGACCGGATGAATTGCTTCTTTGGCTATTTGATCGAAACGACGAACAACTGTTGTTGGGGATGTTCCATAAACTTCTGCCGTCTCTTTATATGTTTTTCCTTTTATTGCTTTGATTGCAATTGCCTGGTTCCATTCGATCGTACTACGCTGATAACACTCTACAAACGTGTTCATTTCAGAGAATCGCTTTCCGCAAGCACAAACATATCTTCTTCTTTTATAGAACAACAGCGTTTTTCGTTCAAACCACTTCAAATGTTTGATTTTTTGAATGCGATAATCATGAATTCGATTGGTTTGACTGCCACACTTTGGACAACAGTGCGGTTTACGCTCCATCTCTACATAAACATGAATATATTCTCCTACTTCTTCTACGTTTTTTACCAGCACATCTTTTAATCCTGGAATAGAAATGTTAAAATTCATATACACGCATCTCCATTTCTTTACTTGTTTCTCGACAATTCAAGTATAAAAGAATTGGATGTATGCGTGTATTTTTTTGCATACAAATTGTAGGACAACCCCAACAAATATTATAGAGCCAAAAAAATAAATAAAGAGAGCTACTTTCAAAAGCTTGTTGATATAACCGACAGAAAAAAATATAATAAAACAGCAAAAAAAGCTTACTTTAAAGCAAGCTTCCCAATATAAAAGTAGAATCATCATCTGAATTATTATATTTTCCAACAATACTATCTGCTATGGAGCTAATAGGCAAATATCCTTTTAGCAAATTTTTTATTCCTTGAATATTAAATCCATCGGAAAAAACAAGGAATTTCGCATGATTTTCAAAGGTAAAACGTTGCGTATGATAATGTTGAGGTCTTCCTGATAAGTAACCCGTTACTGGGAGTGGATAAGTCAATTTGCCTGAAGGAGAATAAAGAAAGAATCGAATATTACCTACACAGCTATAAACAACTGTCTTGGTAGCATAGTTAATTTTGAAAACACAGACTGCCGCTCCTCTTTTCTTTATAAGAACATTGTTAGATAGTTCCATTAATTCCTCAACAGATTTCGCATGATTTTCTTTAATCATCTCGGTAACTGCAACGGATGCTTCATTTGCGTATTCGCCACTTCCAAGACCATCTGCTAATACACAAACAAAGTATTCATCCGTTGATGTATAAAAAAAACTATCTCCACAAAGGGTTTTCCCTTTCTTGCTAGTCTGATAGGCAAGTACATGGACATTATTATCTTTCAATTCATTCATAAGATAAACTCCGAATTATTGGACTCTGCCTGTATTGCTTCTTGGAGCTTTTTTATCGCTCTTCTTTGAAGCCTAGAAACATGCATTTGAGATATCCCGAGCTTTTCTCCAGCTTCCTTCTGACTAAGATTATCCAAATATGTATATTGAATAATACTTTTTTCTCGCTCCGTTAATACATGCAACACTTTTTCTAGCACTAGTTTTTGATTTACTTTTTCAAATCCTTGATCTACATCCCCCACAATATCTAAGAGAGTAACGGTTCCCCCTTCTGAATCTGCCTCAATCGAATGGTCAACAGATAAAGCCTGATAGCTTCTGCCCATCTCCATCGCTTCTAGCACTTCTTCCTCGGATACCTCTAGATAATCAGCAATTTCATTTACCTTTGGAGAACGCTGTAAATCGGTAGTAAGCTGTTCTACCGTTTTCTTTATTTTAGGTCCAAGCTCTTTAATACGCCTTGGTACATGAACACTCCACGTTTTATCTCTTAAAAACCGTTTAATTTCGCCAATTATAGTTGGTACAGCAAAGGCCTCAAAACTCTTGCCGAAGCTTTCATCATAACGTTGAATGGCTCCTATTAATCCAATAATCCCTACTTGTGCGATATCTTCGTGAAACATTTTCCCTTTAGAATATTTCCTTGCCAGCATTTCTACTAAATCACGATAATTTAAGACAAGTGCTTCCTGGGCTTTCTCATTTTGCGTCAGTTGAAATTCTTTAATTAATTCATTTACTTCTTCCTTTGATAAATGGCGATTAGGTTGAGATTGTTTCTGCATCCCTCTCCACCTGCTCTCCTTCGAGGTATTTAGTCATGAAAACAGTTACCCCGTTATTATGGTGAATCTTTACTTCATCCATTAATGTTTCGATTAAGTATAGGCCAAGTCCCCCTTCACGAAGAAATTCTACTGACTCATCCTGTTCATACGGACCTAAATCTTTGGTCGTAGAATGAAAGTCAAAACTCTTTCCATTATCGGCGACAATAACCTCTAGTCGATCATTATATAATCGAAACCCAATCAAAACATCTCCTGCGTCCTTATTCTTATACGCATGTTGCACAGCATTTGTACATGCTTCACTAGTAGCTATCTTTAAATCTTCAATTTCGTCATAGCTAAAGCCCATTCTGCTTGCAATCCCAGATAGTGTTAAGCGAATAATGCCAACATACTCTGGTTTAGAAGGGATTTTCATTTCGATGTACTCAAAATGACTCATTTGATTCCACCTTCTATCTTACTATTTATGTCTATAATATCTGCCAATCCAGTTATTTCAAATAGCCTGATTAAACGACTAGATAGACCAATCAACTTGAATTCACCATTGTTTGCTCGGACATTCTTAAATATCCCCACAAACACGCCTAAACCAGTACTGTCCATATAGTTAACATCTGATAAATCTATTACCATTTTTATTCCTTCTTTTTCAGAAAAGGAATAAATACGCTCTCTTAATTTCGGAGCTGTATACGCATCTATTTCACCAGAAACTTTAACTTCTACATCCAATTCTTTTTCCTTTACATCTATTATGATATTCATCCCGACCCACCTTTACATGATTACGATATTGTCTTTTACCCCATCGTTTACGGAGTTAAACTTTTCTTTTTAAAATAATTAAAGTAAAATCATCACGCAAATGAAATTCTTGAATTTTTTCTAATTCCATATAAACATTTTTGACAATATCTTGTGCATCTAAATGCATATGCTTTCTTATGTATCCTAGAAGAATTTCTTTATCAATAAAGCCTTCTTTCGTTCTGCTTTCTGTTACTCCATCTGACATTAAAACAATCATATCACCTGGATAAATTTCCTTTTCAAATTGTTGATATTTTGTCTTTTTATCTACACCTAGTAATAAGCCCTTTGTTTTAAGCTCACTAAACTGTTTTGTTTTCGCTTGATAATAAAGACCTGGTTCATGACCAGCCGATGCATAGTGAAATACATGCGACAATGTATCATATGCTCCGTAAAACATCGTAATGAACATACTAGGATCTACATTCTGCTCTACTACCCTATTTAAATTTTCTAATACATTGCTTGGTTTATTCCTATTTTCTGGGAGACTGTCCATTGCATACTTAATCATCGACATGCACATAGCAGCAGGAATTCCTTTTCCAATTACATCCGCGATGGCAATATTAATGATTTGATCATCATCATGAACGAAGTGATAATAATCTCCATTCATCATTTTTGCCGGAACACTGATTGCGCCAATATCCAACCCTTCTGCTTTTGGAATATCTGTACTTAATAATGTTTGTTGGACATTTGCAGCGATTTCCATCTCACTTCTTAATTCTTGCTGAACATGGCGAAGACTTTGATGTTCTCTATAAGCAAATCCATAGCCTATCATAACCTCTAAAAGAATATCAAAAGATTTCGTTACATATTCAGGCATATCCGGATATAAATCCACTAAAATAGATTTATGTAAACTGATTATATCTTCTGGTGATATTTTTTGTTCAATCGATTTCCTACTAAACTTTTGCCCTTGATAAAGCGCTTGTTCAGATTCATCTTTAATATAGTTCACAAGAAGATCTCGATACTTAGATTCCATCATTTCTCGGAAATCCATTATCTCTCTCCCCCTTATCTTAGCCACTTCACTGCCTGAATTTCTGTCCCCTCGCCTATAGAGGTTTTGATATCAAACGCATCCATCAACCGTTTTACTCCTGGTAATCCAGCACCTAACCCACCCGAGGTAGAAAAACCATCTTGCATTACTTGTCTTATATCTTTTATTCCAGGACCACTGTCTTTAGCAATTAGCTTCAAGCCCGCTTTCCCATTATCAAAAAGCTTCTCTATACAAATTTGCCCTTGTCCAGCATATAAATAGATATTTCTTGCAAGTTCACTAATCGCAGTAGTAATACGAGCTTGATCTACAATACCGAAGCCAAGCTCTCTTGCAATATTTCTACCTAATTGCCGAGCTGCAACGATGTCCCATTCATTTACGATTTTTACACAGGATTGGTCTCCCATAGGTCAATCCTCCAATTCCTGTTGTAATTTCTCCAAACCTTTTTCTAGATCTAAGGCAGTTAAAACATCGTTCAAACTGATACCTAGCTCTACTAAGGTGATGGCAACAGCAGGCTGAATCCCTGTCAGTACCACCTTAGCCCCCATTAGCTTCGACATACCGATAACATCACCTAATACTTTGGCAATAAATGAGTCTATAAAATCAATGGATGTTAAGTCAATCACTACTCCACTTGCACTCGTTTCATGGATTTTATTTAATAAATCCTCTTGAAACTGAAGGGCTGTTTGGTCATCTAATTCCCACTGAATGGATACTAGCAAATAGTCATACAGTTTTAATATTGGTATTCTCACTCTATTCACCCAAAACCAACCAACTTTCATTTAATATATTTTTACGTACTTCCTTTTCTTTTTTAGTTCAACTAAATGGACGAAAACCAATCCAAAACAAGCATTTCTTTTATACAATTTTGCCAAACAAAATAAAACTATCTTTCATCGAAAGATAAATATCCTGTATGCTCATTTCCATGATTTGATTGCTCGATGTTTTTAAAACAGCTTTCCTCCATTTTATCACATAAAGAGATACTTTCTATTTTCAAAAACTTATATATTGAAAAAACAGCGGTATTTTTGGAGACCACTGAAAAACTGATAGCTATTGATGATTGGTCATAACCGCCTTTTAAACTTAGAGTGTAAATTGTTTTCCGAGGTGACCACTTGCTTTCCATGGGGCG
>NZ_JVDT01000106.1 GCF_001076885.1 Bacillus sp. 522_BSPC | reverse complement strand
GATGAGTATCTAGGTGGAAAACTTCCTCGACAAATCTTCATGGATAACGGCTTTGATGTGGACGTTATAGGAATAAAGCGAATTGAACAATCCGCATACAGGTGGAAGAAAGCCTATAAAAAGGATGGGTTAATCGGACTCACAGACTCAAGAAAATCCGGTTCTGGTAGACCATTAAAGCGAGAACTTACACCGTCTGAAGTGATTGAAAGGCAAGAAGCTAGAATTAAGCTATTGGAGGGACAAGTAGAGTTATTAAAAAAGCTAGAAGTGACAGAAAGGAGGCTGCTAAACGAAAACCTAGAATCAAGTAGAGTATATCAATTAATTTCTGAGACCATTGAACAAAGTGGATTTAAGCGTATGACCAAGTATTTTTGCGATTTTTTAGAAGTTTCCCGTTCTGGATACTATAGCTTCCTTCAAGCATATACTATCCGAGAGGCGAGAGAACAATTGGACTTGAAAGCGAAAGAAGTCATACTAAAAGCCTTTAATCGACGGGGATATAAGAAAGGNTCCCGGTCCATAAAAATGATCTTGGAGAATGAATATAACATTATATTTAGTCGTAAAAAGATCCAAAGAATCATGAAGAAATATGGAATAGTCTGTCCTCATAGGAAAGCAAATCCTTATAAAAAAATCGCTAAAGCTACAAAGGAGCATCAAGTCGTACCAAACAAGCTAAACAGAGAGTTTAAGCAGGGTATACC
>NZ_JVDT01000105.1 GCF_001076885.1 Bacillus sp. 522_BSPC | reverse complement strand
AAAACTTACACGGCACAACTAACACAATGATTTAGTTGTGCCGATTCCACTTGCTTTCAATATTGTTTAAATATGCATTTGGGTCCTGCTTAAATCTTCTCTGTTTTGTGTGTTCATGTATTCGACTGTCCCACTTACTAACTTCTTTTTTATAGCCAGAATAAGTAGCATTCCGAATCTTCTGCAGCCCATCTTGTTCATTTTTAACATTTTCAACGAATACGATGTTTTCACCGTGACGAACAATGTATCGATTCCAAGTTCGACTGCCTGTAATCCTACGATGCCTTACTTTTGTTCTTCTAAAGAAAAGCTCTAAATCATTATTTGTCCTTGGCAGGAGAGGGTAATCGTAAAATGTAAAGAGACCTTTCCAAAAGCCTTTACTATATCTCATCAGATTGTCCACAAAGGCAAAATCATCTTCACGGTTTAGTTCCTTTTCTATTTGGGTCAGATATTGTTTTAACCGGGATTCAACCCAAGAACTTGTTTTGTTTTCGGAAGGATCCATGATTGTGGCAATCCTTTTAAAACGCAGATCCCACCGTTTTACGAGCTGATAATCCTTTTTGTAGTTATCCACATTTCTGACTATTCTGAACAGCTTTTCAAGTAAAGGAGTCCCCTTTTTTATCCAGGCATTTTTCAATCGAGTCCTTGATTGATTTTGTTCGCTCAAAGACACGTGTACCTGGTAATTCAAACGGTGGTTTTCCATCTTCCAAAAGCACTGAACGAATCGCCGCTACATAGTCACTCGCAATTTCTTCTTCCATGCTTACTGATGATGATTCTTCAATTTTTCTTTCGATTTCCCGAATTCCCCTTAGCTTCTTTTTGATGTTTGTCTTTAGCTTTCTGTCCTTTTCTACCAACGGTTTTGCGATATCTTTGAAGTAATGGAACTGACAGTATTGATATGGGATGTCCGGTGCTATCTTTTCGATTGCTAAACGGATTGACTGCTGACCATCACTGATGAAACCTTGGATAGGGTAACCCCAATCAAGAATTGGTTGAATAATTCCGATTAACTCTTGAGAGGCGCTACTCTTTAAATTATGTGCTGCCAAGATGGTGCCACTTAAGACCTCGCGAATAACATACAACGTTTCATTTCCTTTTTCAGGTTGAACGCCATCAATGGATAAGATTAATCCATTGTTCTGTTCCACGACTTCCTCTAAGGTTTCTTTCATATTTTCTGTAATCGCTGAACGAAGAAGTAACGCATATCGTTCGTACAGTTTCTGAACTTGCCTTTCTGAGATTTTCACTTGCTTCTCAGCTAGGATGGTGGCAATTTCTGAACGGGTTTTATGTTCTTTGAAACGCAAGTGCCCAATGTGGGCAATGACATCCATGCCATAGGTGATGTGCTTCATACTAAGTTGCTCAGCCTCCGCAGAACGATAAACAGTATTGTTCTCACAGCCATTATTTTCACAGCGATAGCCAAGATTAATAACTTTAAATTCCCCTTTTAGGGTAGAGATGGTTTTCCTCCATACAGGATGGCAATAGGTTAATTTCTCTCCACAGTCAGGACAATTTGAAATTTCAGGACTGTAATAGATAGACTCGCTTGGATTCAACCTGTTTTTAGTACGCATAAATAAACACCAACTTAAATAATTAATAAGTCTATTATAACCTATTTTATCCGTTGGTGTTATTTATTCCGTGTAAGAATTAAAAAAGAAAGAGATAGTAGCCAAAATAACAAGGAAATACCTATTAATTCTATGTTTAAGGAATTGATTGGATATGCAATTCCTTTCGTCATTACCGGTCTTGCTATTCCTATATATCAGAACATTGACATTTATACGATTAACACTTTGTTTCATTCTATAGGCTACACGAATAATGAAGCAGAGCTAATTAATGCCGTAATCGGGTTAGCTCAAGTGCTTGTTTTGGTGCCTGTCTCGTTAGCAACAGCGTTTAGTATGTCTTTAATTCCTGGGATTACCTCTGCTTTTATTGGCGGTAAAATGGAAGAAGTTCAACATAAAATTTCGCAAACCCTTCAAGCGATCATGTTCTTTACTCTTCCAGCTGCAATGGGTTTATGCATTCTTGGAAAACCAGTTTATACAATGGTTTTTGGATTAAATAAAAATCCTGAACTAGGAGGAGTTATTTTACAATGGTATTCCCTTGCTGCCATATTCTTTGCCTTATTTACCGTAACAGCAGCCATTTTACAAGGTATTAATGAACAAAAGAAATTAATTATAGGAATCTTAATTGGGATCATTGTAAAAATAGCCTTAAACTTAGTACTAGTCCCATATATAAAGGAACTCGGCCCTATTCTAGCTACCTATTTTGGGTTTTTCATTTCTATTCTTTCTAACATTTACGTTATTAAAAAGGCACTACAGTATAAGTTCTTGCCATTATTTAAGCAATTACAGGAAGTTTTCTTGTTAGTATTCATCATGTCTCTTTCTGTTTGGGGTGTAAAATGGTTAACAGAGTTATGGTTAACAGAAAATTTAGGGATATATTCCCACGCTTTAATTACTTCAATCATTTCTATTATAATAGGAGTTTTCGTTTATTTAGGAATCGGGTTGAGACTTCCTTTTGTAAAGAAAATACTAGAAAGATATAAAAAATCCGCTAGTTAGTAAATATTAAATCAAAGATAATTTGTCCATATTATAAATAGGTAAGCTGCGTTCAAAGAGCATAAAATAGCATAAAGTCTTAACAAAATACTGTTATTGTTATGCAGAAATCTAAAATACAAGGAGTGTATCAGTTTGAACAACAAAACAAATGTGCTAGATAACGGCCCTTTTTTTCATGGTACGAAAGCAGAACTGAAAATTGGAGATTTATTAGAACCTCAACACTTATCAAATTACCAAGATAAAAAATCGAACTATATATATTTTACTGCAACATTAACTGCTGCTAAATGGGGTGCTGAATTAGCCAGATCTAATTCCAAGGAACGAATATATATTGTTGAACCATTAGGTGATTTTGAAAATGATCCTAACGTAACCGACAAGAGATTTCCTGGAAACCCAACACGTTCTTATCGATCTAAATCTCCTTTGAAAATAATAGCTGAATTAGGGTCATGGGAAAGACACTCTGACGAAGAAATAAATCATATGCTTACATCTTTAAAAGAGTTAAGTGAACAAGGCAAAAATGTAATTTACGATTAATTCAAGTAAGCTAGAAGGTAATATTTTTGCACATTGTTTGAAAGCATCGAACTTTCTAAAAATCCCCCCTTTGTTTATGATGCTTAATCTTTTTTCTTTAGTTTAATAAAATATGGTTGATTTTCGCTAATTAAATAAATATCTTTATTTCGCTACCATTTAGTTACCCTTCTTTACAAGCAACTATTTAGTTGCTTATAATCAATTTATGTGGAACAAATATATTAAAGCACTTGCCGATTCGAATCGGCAACTGATACTAGACGAACGTAATGAGATGACATTATATGAAATTACGGCTCGTCTCATCATGAAGCATAATCTTACCATTTCACGACTAGGGATAGCGAAACATGTTTCCATATTAGAAGATGCTGGACTTGTACAATTAAAACGTAAGGGAAAATATCGAGTACTCCTCTTCAACAATGAACCACTTAGCGATTTGTTGAAAGGATGGATTAAGTAATTTTAGAAACTACTCTAGTGCGAAAAGATAGGAATTACAACCAACCTTCCAATATTAAAGGAGCCAAAAAGGATGAAAATCATTGTTACTAGTTTATTCGTAGAAGATCAAGACAAAGCATTAAAGTTTTATTCTGAAACACTAGGTTTTGTAAAGAAGCACGACGTACCTAGTGGAAAATTCCGATGGATTACCGTTGTTTCTTACGAAGATCAAGGCGGTACTGAGCTTGTTCTCGAACCGAATGATAATCCAATCGCTAACGATTACCAAAAGAAATTATTTGAACAAGGAATCCCAGCGACTATGTTTGGGGTCGATGATGTTCATAAAGAATACAAACGATTATTGGATAAGGGCGTTCATTTTACAATGGAGCCGACAAAAATGGGTGATATCACAATCGCTGTATTTGATGATACTTGTGGTAATCTTATTCAAATCATACAACAGTAACGTTTATATCAGTAAAGGACCTTCTAATAGAGGTCCTTTACTTTATCATTTTCTATTGATACAAGAATATCATTCCTATGCGGCTACTATCTAATTTTCACTATTATTTTCCCTTTTGCCCTTCCTGTCTCCGCATATTCCATCGCTTCTTGAGCATTTTCAAAGGGATAAACTCTATCAATGATAGGTTTGATTTTACCATCCTCTATATAATTTGCGATGGTACGTAATTGCTCACCACTTGGCTTCATAAACAAAAACGAATATTGAACATGATGTTTTTTTTCAAGTGCAGTAAATTTATGGCTGGCTGCTGAAAACAACAATGTTTTAAAAAATCCTGAACCATATTCTCTACCAAAACGAGCATTCGGTAATCCTGAAACGGAAACAATTTTCCCTCCGCTTTTTAACACGCCGAATGATTTTTCCAATATCTCGCCGCCAAGTGTATCAAATACGGCATCATAGTTTTTCAGTTTCTCTTCAAATTTTTCTGTCTTGTAATTTATAATCTCATCTGCACCAAGAGATTTCACTAAATTCGCACCAGCTTCACTTGCAGTCGTTGCAACAAAAGCCCCCATTATTTTTGCCAGTTGAATAGCAAAAGTACCTACACCTCCAGCCCCAGCTTGAATTAAAATCTTTTGTCCTTTTTGTAATTGCATAATGTTTGCAAGTGCTTGGTAGGTAGTTAGCCCAACAAGTGGGATTGATGCTGCTTCTTCAAAGCTCAAATTTTTAGGTTTTAAGGCGATATCATCTTCATGAATGGCGATATATTCAGCAAAAGTACCGATTTTACTTTTACGTGGACGTGCATATATTTCATCACCAACTTTAAAACGAGTCACTTTTGCGCCAACCTTTACAATTACTCCAGAAAAATCATTCCCTAAGATAAGCGGCATTTTATATTTCAGTAATAATTTCACTTTTCCATCACGTATCTTAAAATCAACAGGATTGATACTAGCTGCATGAATCTCTGCTAGCACCTCATACTCTCCAACTTCAGGTGTCGGCATTTCTGCCAGACGCATTGGAACTTTTCCGTACCTATCAATAACCATTGCTCTCATTTCCTATACCTCCAAATAATCTCTATGTTAAATTCAATAATACTTCTCCATGAATGTGTCAATATCTGACATAAGCGTTCTTAATAAACCTAATTCTGAACGTACATTAATATAATTTTGTCCCTTCTTTATGCATTAAAATAACACCTGCATCTCGTAAAACCTTAAGATGATGGGATACAGCAGGTCGAGAAAGATGTGTTTGCTCCGTGATTTCTCCGACGCGTAATCCAGTTTGACAATCAGTCCCCATTAGCACTAACAAGGTCGATTGCCTTGTTTCATCTCCAATTGCCAATAATACCTTTTGACAATTTATAAAATCCTCTTTGATTATATTAAGTTGGTCCTGTTTATTCATTTAGTATAAAACCTCCAATAATCAGTTTAATGGTTTAAGTTGATGAACCATATAACCTAATCCAACAATATGCTATTTTTATATTCCCTGCAATATTGAGAAAGCAAATCGAGACGAATGAAAATTTAGTCGGAAACGTTATTTCCATAACTAATACTTAAGAAAACCATTCAGCAGCTTATCTTTTTTTAGGATATAAATAAAGGACCTCCTAAAAGAGATCCTTTACTTCATACTATCTTTCACTTTTTGAGGTATCATAACAACTTCTGTCTTTAAATCAACTGGCTTAAACGTTTCGTCTATGCATTCGCTCCAAAACTCAATATGCTTTTTATCAATCCAGTGCTCCGATTGTTCTACTTCTTGCCCATCTTCATCTTGGACAGAATACCAGTAGAGATATTCTTCCCCGTTCAGCGTTTCTCTAAATATAGTCTCGACAAACATTTTTTCCACTTCTAATGTGAGAAGAACCTCTTTTTTATTGGCATTTAAAAAACTTAACCATTCATCTACTCTTTCCGATTTTCCTTTTTTCACTTTAAATCTTGTTAATTCAACGTTCATGTTTCTCCTCCTGTTTGTTACTTTTTATGTATGTGAACAAATTTCAGCTTAGAACGAACGATAAAACCACTGAACTCATAAAGCTAACACTTTTCTAGTATCATCTCTTTGCTTCCTATCTTAATAATGGCCAAAATACTTTCAAATAGCTTTTTAATAAGGTTATTTGAATAGGAGACACTGTTATTGATTGTTTTACTATTCGATTCTTATTCTTTAAAAAGTTTTTTATTTGTTTTCTTCTATTATGTACCATATGGAAAGGTAAATTTTGTGAACTAAACCATTCGACTTTTGCGGTTTCCGGTCCTTCTTCTATTGGTATCCCTCCTTTTAATTCTCCCATGAATAAGAATTGCATATCATCGAATTGTGGTTGAAAATATTCCCCGATTTTCCGTTTAATTTGAATATTGTATCCTGTTTCCTCTTCTGTTTCACGAATGGCACAGTCTTCTAAGGTCTCTCCCTTTTCCCATCTACCACCTGGTAAATCCCAAATTGGAAAATCCTTACGTTTTGTTAATAAGATTTGTCCTTTTTCATTCAGTACAATCGTAAAGCAACCTGTTGTTTTTGCCATTTTACATATCCTCTCAAACTTTCTCTTTTATATGCTAGTATGACTTTTTTATGATAAAATCATTTTAACAGATTTTTCTAAATATACGAAACAGGAGTATTCTTTATGAAAATAATCATATTAGGTTCCACTGGATTTTTCGGTTCATCCTTATTTAAACTAGCTGGGTTAAATCCTAATTATTACGTTTGCGGCACTTCTCGCTCCAATAATGCATGTACAAATATTT
The DNA here is from genome assembly GCF_001076885.1 of Bacillus sp. 522_BSPC. Lineage (GTDB taxonomy): Bacteria > Bacillota > Bacilli > Bacillales > Cytobacillaceae > Niallia > Niallia hominis. The sequence continues at coordinate 6,664 of NZ_JVDT01000105.1, read as the reverse complement.
TACAACTAGATATAAGGAACAAACATCAGGTAACACAACTAGTCAATCATATTGATCCAGATGTAGTTATCTGGTCTTTAATGGATGGGGAAAAGGAAAATCATCTTATAGAAGTTGGTCTCAACCATTTATTATCTGCCATTTCAAAAGAAACTAAATTAATATATTTATCAACAGACGCCGTTTTTGTAGATGGTAAAGGTAACTATGCTGAAACAGATCAACCAGGATTTCTTCCTAGTGAAGCTCCTTTATCTACCTATGTAAATGCCAAACACTTTGGGGAAAAACTTATCTTAGCCAATCATGAAAACCATGTCATTATTCGTACTGGTCCCCTCTATGGGAAAGATGCCAATCACGAGATTGAAGCCAGAACAAAACGTATCATTCATGAGATAAATACGAATGGGTATGCGAATGCTGCTATCAACTCGTTCAAATCTTTTGTGCATATTGATGATTTAGCAAAAGCGATAATCGAAATGATAGAAATGGATTTAACAGGAATTATACACGTTGGTCCAAAGCAGAAGGAAAGCTATTATTCCTTTTATAGCAAAAGACTTTCGCAAATTGGAGTAGATACTACCAATCTTCTCCACTATAACATTAGCAAGTTAGAAAAACCTTATCATTCTTTTGATACATCTCTAAACACCCAAAAAGCTACTAGCCTACTGGCAACCTACTTTCGAAATGTGGATGAACTAGATACTAGAAATCACTAGGAATAGTTATGATTTAAATTATGAAAGAGTCATTTGGAAGGGATTTAGAGAATATATTTAGAAGGTTAGCGGCTCACTTTATAAGGTTATTTACTTTTAAGCTGATTCTTTGAGGGAATAATTTTAGCCAAATTATATTTATCGAATGTAATTAGGTAATTTTCCCCCTCGCTAAAGAAATTCAAATATTGATTATCGATTATATTCATAACAAATCTATCAATACTTTCAATCTTTATATCCTTTTTTTCATTCTATATGCCAACAGAAATGGAAATATCGGTAGTACTACCACTATTCTTAACCAATTTTCAGCTCCAAGAAAATAGAGAGATGGAACCAATATGGCTAATCCACTAATGAATAAAGCTTTCCATGATGCCAACCACAGACCATATAATAGTAATAAGGATGAGACACCTATTAATAACCAAAATAGTAGACCGAACCAGAAAAATTCCATAATTTAGTACTCCTTTAACCTTACTTTGTTTCAAGCAAAATTTGATTATCGACTAATAATTGTTTTTAGTAAATAGGAAAGAAATCGACTTCTCTTATTAGGTGTTTTATCATTCTAAATATAACAATATACTTTTTTACAATAAACACCAAATAATAGTATCAAAAATAATACTATAAAATTGTGGATAAGAAAGATTATACAAGGAGGTTTTACCTTGCCGGCAAATAAATTATCCTATATTTGTGTAGCTATTAATATTATTGCAATTTTAAGTTTCTACATTGTGTTAACTATCCATTTCATAGCTGATTTGTTTGAACCCTTCTTTTTACTATTGATAGTTATTTATCCAATGGTCTCCTTTATTGGGATACTTCTTGGTATAGGTGCTATAGTTCTAAAAGAGCCCTTTCTAAAATGTATTACTGCGATCATTTTAAACTTCTTGTGTCTTTTGATATTCTTTAAAGTTTCTCTAATTTAAATTAAATATCGAAAGCTCATTGGTAAGAGTGAACACATTAAGAAATATTCGTACAGAATCTGCTTTCTTAAGATTTCTCGGCCCAAGCATTCTGGAAATCATGGAGAGATATGGTGATAATCAGCTTTATATGGATGCAAAAATCGAAACCATTATCTTTAATGAACAAAAAGATACATACGAGGTGGCCTTACATGTCGGCTTTGAGGGAGCACATAATCCTCCTTATCATTTCATTCGAATGGTTCTTCGAATTCCTGGTGAAGAAAAGAAAACTGGTCATTATGATGTGATTTCCTATTAGAATCATCTGCCTGAGAGTAAAATCATCAAACAGGACGAAATTTTTTTTCCTTATAAAGACGAACTCATTCATTTCCCTCATCATCTGTTTGCGTTTTAAATGTTTTCTCGATAAATTCTTGCTCCTCTTCTTCACTCAATATTCCAGTTGCTTTCCCAATATTACCGTCTTGTAGACTCCAAAGGGCGTTATGATCCTCATCTGCTGTACGAAAATCTCCTTCTTTCCACTTTGACAAAATTTTTAATAAAGCATCTTTATTATGGTAAGTGCTATTTTTTACGATGTCATTAAGCATGTCTATTCGCTCTTCTGTCATTTCAACCGCTCCCCATTTTTGATCGGCTCTCACCTTTTGATGCGTCATCTCATGCATGGTAGAAATAACTCGATCCTCATGCCAATAGTCATAATCAATTTTGCTTATGTCAACTTCGCCTTCCACTTCTTTACTTTTACTTTTTTCGATACTTTGATCGATAGCCTCCCCCTCTACCGATACAAAAGAACCCTCGATCGAATCTGTAAAATAATGCTGATAATATATGTATGTACCAACACCGATTAATAAGAGAAATGAAATACTCCATATACAATATTTAAGCCAGCTTTTCTTTTTAAGTCTTTTTGATTCTTCCATTTTCCATCAACTATCCCCCTTTGAAAGAATTTTCAATTTTTTCCATTATATCAAAGAATCTCTTTATGTAAAACACGTATTTTCTTTTTCTTCAGGCTCTATGAGAAAAGCCAGTTCGCTTGGAACTGGCTAATAATTTATGCTTGTTGTTTTATTTTCGCTTTAGATGGTACAAAGAAAGTTAATATCAATGCCACTACAGCTAAAATGGTCATGAAATAATACGCATCACTTGAACCTAATATAGAAGCAAGCTTGCGGATTACTTCAGCTGTTGCATTTGGTGTTTCTTGCATTAGTGTCTCTGCATGGCTAGTTGATTGTGCGGTAAATACAGTTATAACTACTGCCGTTCCAATTGCACCTGCTATTTGACGTAATGTATTATTCACGGCCGTACCATGTGTTACCAGTTCCTTTGGTAAAGCATTCAAACTAGCCGTATTCAATGGCATTGTAATAAAGCTTAAACCAATTCGAAGAAAAATGGTTCGTATCATGAGAAAAACAAAGGTTGTTGTCTCTGTTAAATCGGTAACCACCCACATGGAAGGAATGATGAAGATCAAACCAATAATGAATAATGGTTTGGCTCCAAAACGATCATACATTTTTCCAGTAACAGGCGACATAAAAGCATTAATTACTGCACCTGGCAATAGTAGCAATCCTGCATTAAACGCCGTAAATCCTCGTCCATCTTGAAGATAGATTGGTAATAAAATCATATCTGCATACATCATCATCGTGACGATAATATTAATGATTGATGTTAGTGTAAATACTTTATTTTTAAATACATTTAAGTTGAGTAATGGATCAGAAGACTTCATTTGTCTTAGACAGAATAGGAAAGTAGTGATAATCCCTACTAGGATAGTAATAATAACGAGTTTGTCATCCCATCCTCTGCTCCCCGCATTACTAAATCCATATAAAATTAGCCCAAAACCAATGGTGGATAAAATAACACTTACAACATCTAGCTTAGCCTTTGCCGTTTCTGAAACATTGATCAAATATTTCATGGATAATAATAGAACGATTACGACAAGTGGTATTAGACCGATAAATAACCAGCGCCATGAATAGTATTCAATGACAAAACCGGCTAATGTTGGTGCAATGGCTGGAGCGAATATAATAGCGAGGCCAATTAGTCCCATCATACTGCCTCTTTTTTCTGGTGGAAAAATAAACATAACGACACTCATTAATAATGGCATAATAATTCCTGCACCAATAGCTTGTATCATACGTCCCGTAAGTAAGATAGAAAATGTAGGCGCTGCTGCGCATAAAATGGAGCCTATTAATAGAAATAACATGGCGCTGATAAATAATTGACATGTTGAAAAACGCTTCATTAAAAATGCGGTAATTGGGACCAATATCCCGTTAATTAACATAAATCCTGTTGATAGCCACTGTACAGTTGGAGCTGATACTGAAAATATATCCATTAAACTACTTAATGCAACGTTTAACAGTGTTTGATTTAGTGTTGATAAAAAACAACCTAATATAAGCACTGTTAATAAAACCTTTTTATTGATAGATTCTGGCATAAAGAATATCCTTTCTTCCCTTGTTTTTTTTACAATATGTCAATAAAATAAAGAATAACATTTATTTTATATAGTGCCCATTCACAATTTCTTAGATTCTGTTTACTATACAACACATTTATAAAAAGTATCAATAAAACAGAAAATAATAGATAAAGAGGACTAAAAATGACGATACAAAAAAAGGAAGATCCACGTGCTGCTCGCTCTAAACGAATGATTAAACAAGCCGTTATAGATATAGTAATTGAGAATCCCGATATTTCAAAACTCACTGTTCAACAAATCACTAAAAGAGCCGAGTTAAATCGAGCAACATTTTATTTGCATTTCCTCGATATTAACGATTTATTAAGGCAACTGGTTTACGATATTTTCGACAACCTGTTGTTGGAAACATCACCTATTTTACAATTAGATAAGAAAAATAACCGTGATCGTCTAATTTTATTTTTAGATTATTTTTATCAACATCGAAAATTATTTGCCGTCCTTTTTGAACATAGTGGTTTTAAGAAAAAATTACAGATGGTCTTAAAGGATTCGATTGTCATTCAACGTGTGAGAGAAGAGTCTCCCACAACAGAAACCACTTTATCATTAGATATCCTTGCCTCTTCCACTTTAGGAATCATCATGTGGTGGTTGAAAGATGGCGTTCATTTTAGTTCCGAGTATATAGCTGATCAAATGATTGAATTGTATCGATAGACATTTCAATCAAATAGGGAAGGCAGTAAAACATAACCTCCCCTACTTCTTTTTTTATCTATGTTTTTAAAAAACATAATTGAGTATTAATTTCGTAGTTTAATCGTTTATAATAAGATAAAAAGGAGGGATTTATTATGAAGTGGCAAGAAGTTAGAGAATTATTTCCTAATCAATTTGTATTACTATCAATCCTCGACTATCATGAGGAAAATGGAAAAAAAATAATCGATGAAGTAGCACCCATTCGCTCTATTTCAAGTGAAAACGCTAATAAAGAGTTCTTTAAAGTAAAACAAGGCAACATTGTTTACCATACATCGAACGAGAGATGTATTGTCCATATTCGTAAAGACCCGTTATTAAGAGCGAGACGAATTTAATGCAAATTTCATCTGATGGACAACTCCTAACAACATCTCTCATTATTACTTTTCGCGGAAGAATACTACAAGTGAATGATATTATTATTGATACAGGCTCATCTCACACAGTTATTAGCCCAGATATTTTAGAAGAGATAGGGGTAGTATATGAATATGGAGACAATATTTATGAAGCCTATGGGATAGGTGGCTCAGTGCCTTTTTATACTAAAATAATGGATGAAATTCAAATTGATACGTTTATAGTGAAGGACATTGAAGTGGATGTAGGAATTCTCCCTAAAGATCATAAAGGACTTCTAGGGTTAGATATTTTATTGACCTACAATTTTATAATAGATATGAACAAGTTAGAATTATCCCCCTCAAAGAAATAGAATGAAGTTTAATAGAAAAATCTACTCTTTCCACGTATATACAATTCTCATTCATCTCAAACTCATGTTAGAAATAGAACACATATGAGAAATAGTTGCTTTCATGCTTAATTGTTTATTCGATTTTCAGCTCATTACTATAATAGTTGTAATAATTTCAGAATCTTCATTGCCTATTTTTGAAAAACGGAGTTCATTTTATCTCTGAATATATTGCTTATAAGATGATTGAATTGTGTCGATAGATATAAAAGAGAAGGCTGTAGAAACTGAACTGGCACCCATGTCAAGGACACAATAAAAAAAGAGATTAAGCAACGAGAAGATGGTTCCTATATTGAATAGGGGTCATCTTTTTTAAATTCCATTGATATCGATAATTGTTATAGTAAACCATGTAATGATTTATTTTTGCCTTTAGTTCTTTTAAGGATTTACAAGATTGATAGTCCACATCATCTTTTAAATGACCAAAGAATGACTCTTGAGGCGCATTGTCCCAACAGTTTCCTTTTCTAGACATTGATTGGCCTAGACCATATTTTTTTAATAACCTTTGATATTTTGGGCTCGTATAATGACTTCCTTGATCTGAATGAATAAAGGCGTCTTTATGTAAAATAACTTTCTTGTTGTTCATCAATTTCTGGATTGTCTTCGTTGCTATATCTAAGGTAATACGGTCAGAAACATGATAAGCTAGGAGTTCGTTTGTGGAAGCATCTTTTACGGTCGACAAATAAGCCATACTATTTCCGTTATATGGCAAATAAGTGATATCCGTTAATAAAACTTTTCCTGGTATACCCTGCTTAAACTCTCTGTTTAGCTTGTTTGGTACGACTTGATGCTCCTTTGTAGCTTTAGCGATTTTTTTATAAGGATTTGCTTTCCTATGAGGACAGACTATTCCATATTTCTTCATGATTCTTTGGATCTTTTTACGACTAAATATAATGTTATATTCATTCTCCAAGATCATTTTTATGGACCGGGA
>NZ_JVDT01000104.1 GCF_001076885.1 Bacillus sp. 522_BSPC | reverse complement strand
GTTTGAGTCAAGTATTTGTGGGAGAAATTTTTTATCGTCGGAATTTCTCTCTTTTTCAGTGTGTTTGCTATCTCTATTGTTAACGCTTTCTATACTTACTCTATTTATAGTCAGGCTGTTTTCGTAAAATTTTTTGGGATCAATAGACCGTTCCTTTCCGCTACAGGCACTTGCTTTCCGCGGGGAGGAAGTCGAGCCTCCTCGCCGTTCCGGCTGTGGGGTCTCGACCTTTCCTCTATGTCCCGCAGGAGTCAAGTGCCTTTCGCTCCAATCCACTCTGCGTTTTCTATGTTGTTAAAATCCATAACCTTTTAGAATACAGTTTACAGTTAAACGTCGACAATCCTTTTTAAAATCCTTGTAATGCTTTTAACGCATGATATAGTGGCTTTCCTGTTGTTTGACTCAAATAGGCAATGTTTTGTCTTGTTGCCTGTCCTGCTGTTTTGGTTAGTTTTTCACGGTAGTATTTTGGTTTTATATGATTTGATTCCTTCTCTTCCAATCGTTTCGTCATTGTTCCGATCAGTGTTTTAATATCTAATCCATCTTTTAAGCCAACCATGAATCGAATAAATGCATCTATTCCTTTTTCACTCCATGCCCTTCCGTTTTTCAGACGCTTGGCAAACACACTCATGGTTCCTTCTGCGCTGCCCATCGGACGCATATCACTCGTATCTATTCCTTGTTCCTGTAACCAAATTCTATAGTCTCCAAGTGCCTCGGGATATGGAGAAAGCTGGTTAATTAATGCTTCTAATCGTTCTTCTTTTTTCTCTGTATCCAGGGTCGCCACTGCACTATTTAACTCTACTAATAATCCCTCTCCATCATACTTAGCTAGCTTTTTTCGTATCGCTTTATATCTAGGATGTTCTTTAAAAATACGTTGGATTTCTCGAGCTACGTGGAATCTGTCTATCGTGAAAAAAGCTTTCTTTTGAAAATACTCTCTGCACGCAGTTATCCAACTAGCTCCGTCCCCATTGATAGCTAAAAGATGAGTAGTTGGATCGTAATGATACGTATCCATTAAAAATTGTTCTAACTCTTCCCAGAAAGGTGCTTCTGCTTTATGAATAAAATGCCGTTTTCCCACAAGACTGGCTCTCTTTCCATTCATAGACCAACCTTCATGGATAGCTGCGATCTTTTCTTCTCGTCCGCGCTTCTTACCACCTTGCCGTTTAATAAATAAGCCATCTACTTCGATAAATAATACCTTTCTTTTTGGTTCGATTGGCAAGCTCGGTACAACTTCTGTTTGTAATAAATGTTGACGAATCGCTTCATGACTAGCTACAGAGTATCCAAGTAATTTTTCTAACGTAGAAGATGCATGTCTGTATGATGGCCCAGTAACCGCCAATTCCATCGCCATTTCTTCCACAACTGGACTAAATCCTTTACCGCCCTCAAACTGTAAATATTGATCTAATAAATAGACATATTTGTTGCCGATACGATCCCAATAGTAATTTCGCTTAATTGAAACAGATCCAAATAAGGTGTCCATCTGAATCGCTCTCTTATCTTTGAGTTGATATCTTCCTTTATCTCGTTGTTCAGCTATTTCTCTGTCATACCCAGTTAACAGCTCCTCGAGAACTTCCGAAAAAGTTTCCTGTAATGTTTTAAATAAATCACTTTCTATTTCTTTTAATGTAGGTAGTTTTATGGTATTTTGTTTCATAGGGACTTTCTCCTTTTGTATGTTTTGTCCGCAAACACTACTATACAAAAAGAAAGTCCCTTTTTCTTTATTTTTGCTCATACTACCGCGCTTGCGTTTGGTTGGCGGTCTAACGACCACCAACCAAACCAGAGGGTAAATTATTTTCTACCCACAAACATTTTACTCATACTTACTATTAATTTGAATGGATGAGAACAGAATGACATAAGTTAGAGATCATGGGAAATGTTAACGAAAGTAAAAAAATATTTTTGTCTAATCTATTTATTGCCAATATGGTATAATTAGTATAATTTAACTATATAATTAGGTGGAGTTCAAGAAATAATTAATTCTATTATATCCATGATAAAATAAAACCTAGTGTATAGTAATATTTAGTGGTATTGCAAACTAGATTCCTCCTATTCACATTTGAATAGATATGTAATTAGTACTATATTATAGGCTTTATCATTGTTGGTTTACATCCTCAATAGAAAAATATTTCCCGTTAATTTTATTCTGATTGGTTACATATATAAGTTGTTATTTTGGTACTTATTCTAAAAGGGAATCTATTTATGAATCAGTACAAAAGTATTATAATTACGACAATAAATAAAAAATCAATATATATAAAATAAAGATTGTTCCTTGGAAAAGTGCTTCGATTAATTTTTACTCTTTATTAAATTTATCTCGTATTTATATTTTAAATAAGAATTACTAAATCAAAGAATGAATAGTTAGGTGAATTAGGTGATAAATACATGGACTTCCTTGGCCACCAAAAAATATTAATATTAAAAAGTCGTTTTTTTGAATTGTATGATATTAAATTAATAAACGATGATTACGACATAATTATCCAAGAAGCGCTCCAAGCGATAAAAGAAGTATTTGGGGCTGTTGAAGTTACTCTATATACCAGTGAAGAATGGGATTTGAATTGGTCAATCGTATCCACCACAGCTAGTAGAGATGATTTAGGAAAGAATACCTGTATAAAGGAAAATTTACAATTGGCAAGTGGGTATAAATTTTTCCGGTTGCCTATTACGGAAGATACAATACATGATTATATGATGCTAGCCCTGAAAAGTAAGGAGAAACTTGACTATATTCTAGCAATAAAGATCAAGAAGGAATTATTGGACGAGCCAAATGGAGAAATTTCTTTATTCGATATGGTAGCAAAGGAAGTCGGAATATTATTTAGAAATATGCAAAATATGTTAAATGTTAATAGAGATAAGAAGAAATATAAGCAGTTATTTAAAGTGACTGAAAAATTTCATTCCTCTATGAAAATGGAAGATGTATTAAGAGAGGTTATTTTTACCTTAAAAAAAGTGTATCCTTCGTATCATTATTATCTTTTGCTATCACATGATAATAATAGTCCAATGGATCTGCCAATAAAGGATTTAGAATATGACAGTGAAAACATGGCCGCTATGGAAGCATATGTTACGGCTGAATTGCAATTCGAAAATTTGAAAGAAGAAAAAAGTTCTGTTATCTATGCTCCTTTAAAAGGAAAACAAGGAGTATACGGAGTTCTGCAAATTATTGTTCCAGATGTTAGCTCTTTTCCGAAAAATGAAGTGGAATTTATTTCTTTATTGGCAAATACGGCAGGAGGTGCATTGGAAAATGCTCAGCTGTATCAGCAATCAAAAAAATTAGTTACTGATTTACAGTTAATAAATGAGGCGTCGGATCAATTAAATTCTAATTTACGCTTAAATGAAATGATGACATATATTTGTGAAAGAATATCTGCGAGTTTTAATGCAAAGGAAGTAGGATTTATTCTGTTTTCCATCGAAAATGATTCAACAAAAGTGCTACAAGGAAGCTCTTCTTTCTTTTTTGAGCCGGAATCGAAGAATTATATTGATTATTTTAAAGAGAAAATTCAAATGGAGAAAGATTCCCTCTTTTTAGGAGATTTCAGTATGCAGCTTGAGGATGTTCGGTATAAGTCTGTAATGGCTGTGCCTATGATGCAAACAGGGGTATTAAAGGGGTTTGCTATAGTAATGCACCCAGATGCATACCATTTTTCATTTGATACATTTAAACTGTTACAGTCTTTAATACATCATTCTACTCTTGCCTTAACTAATTCCTTGTTAAGAGAGGAGTTGGAAAAAATGGTCGTAACAGATCATTTAACAAAACTTTTTTCTAGAAGTTATTTGGATGAAAAGATTCAAAGGTCCTTAATAGAAGATAAGGAAGGAACATTTATTTTAATCGATATTGATGATTTTAAATTAATAAATGACACATATGGACATCAAATTGGCGATGATATTATCATTCAAGTGGCGAATATTATTAAAGAAAATATTCGGAGTTCAGATGTTGGTTCCAGATGGGGTGGAGAAGAGCTAGCTATTTATTTGCCAAAAGTCACTCTTTCTTTAGGTGTTACGATTGCTGAAAGATTGGTGAAAAAGGTAAGGGATTATTCTAAGCCATCTGTTACCATTTCCTGTGGAGTTTCTTATTGGAATAAGCAAACTAATGATACGTATAATACGCTTTTTAAGCGTGCAGATAAAGCATTGTATATAGCAAAGGAAACAGGAAAAGACAAGGTAGTTATCCAAAATACTCTCCTTGTTAGCGAATAAAAAAGGTGTTCTGCCTCTCATGAAGAAGGGCAGGACACCTTTTTATATTTGGAAGTACATCCCGATTTATTTTATAAACTTAACTAATGTAGATACAAAAATCTCTAAATATTTTTGATCTAATTCATCAAATCTATTCTTTTCTGGAGAGTCAATATCAAGGACGCCTATTAAAGTACCGTCTTCCTTGACTAATGGGATGACGATTTCGGATTGAGAGGCTGCATCACAGGCAATATGACCTGGAAATTGATGAACATCTTCAACTCTTACTGTTTCTTTATTAAAGGCTGCGGTACCACAAACACCTTTTCCCAATGGAATACGGACACAAGCAGGTAAGCCTTGGAATGGTCCAAGAACAAGCTCATTGTCTTCAACTAGATAAAAGCCCACCCAGTTGGTTTTTTCTAGAAATTGATTTAATAATGCTGATGCATTAGAAAGATTTGCAATTGTATTATGTTCTCCCTCTAATAAAGCACGTAATTGTTTTTCAACTAATTGGTACTGTTCTTCTCGTTTACCTTTATATGTTTCGACGCTAAACATGTATATCACCAATCTTTCTCATTTTTTTTGTTGTTTTTTGACGATAAATACAGAAGGAACCCATACTTTGTCGGTAATCTTTTAAAGGATTCTCCCTCTTTATAAAGAAGTGTAAGGAATAGCATATTTGTAGATTTAATGGCTGTTCTCCAAAATACTGATATGGAAACTCATACACACTCTTCCTTGAAAAAACAGTCTTTATCATAAAGCGAAGTTTTTAATAATTCAACCATACTTTTTAAGGATTCGCAACAGAAAAGAGGTTAGGCTAGATGAAAGAAATTTCAACAAGGGATGCCATTGTAGAAGCTGCCATTTCGTTATTTAATCAGAAAGGTTATCATGGTACTTCTATCCGAGATATAGCTGGGCTGGCTAAAGTGAATACAGCAAATATTTCCTATTATTTTAATGGTAAGCAAGGATTGTTAGAATATTGTTATATGAATTTTTTCGAAACCTATTTAGAATTGTTAGAACAAGTTTATTTACAATCCTGCAATCCAACGGAAAAGTTAAAAAAATTAGTAGACAGTATTATCACCTATCAATGCAAAAATCCTCAATTAACCAGATTTATATTAAGAGAAGTTACGATTGATTCACAAGTTGTAAGGGAAATAATGTCGACTTATTATGTGAAAGAAAGATATATCTTTACACAAATTTTGGAAAAAGGGATAGAGAAAAAAGAATTTAGGAAACAGTCTATTTCCTATAGTATCATTCAATTAAAAGGGCTACTCTCCATGCCTTTTATTCACTCTTTCTATGTTACCGAGGTTCTTCATATTTTTCTAAATGAAGATTATTTCAAAAGAAAATATTCAGAAGAGATCCATCGATGGATACATGACGTTGTTTGTATGAATGAAAATGAATTATCGATTATTCCATAACATAACGTTCCGGCCTTGTCCTAAATCTTTTGCCTGGTGAGCATCAGAACCATATACTAAGGGGATACCACGTTTAACCGCTTCTTCAGCTATCCACTTTGAAGGATATGGTTCTTTGCAATATGGCTTATTTACTCCTGCTCCGTTATAATCCAGTTCATAATTGTTATTTTTCACTTCGTCTAAAATGGTGAGTATAACAGTTTGAAAGTCTTGGTCAATGGGATACAAATGCTGGAATTTATGTATCAGCGTCATATGACCTATTCGTTTTGGTTTGTTAGGACCTAAGTCTGCTTGAATCGATTTCAAAAGTGTTTGGTAATAAGTAGCATATACTTTTGATATTCCTCCGTACTGCTCTACAATATTTCCAAAAAGCTCGGGGCTGTAATCGACACAATCATAGTGATTGTTTAAAGGATTTTTCAGGAAGTGTACACTTAAAATGCTGTCGTCTAATAAATGACCCCAATCTGCTAGAAAGTTTTTTATTTCTAGTTCAAATCCCTCCATATAATCAATTTCTAGTCCTACATTTATCTTGATTGTTTCTTCATATTCTGCTTTGATACACTGTATTTCTTTTAAATAAATGGGTAATGTTTCGATTGTTATACTGCTGTCTTGCGTTGGTGTTGTATCGATAAACCCTTCTGGTAAGGGGGCGTGCTCGGTAAATGTCATTTCTTTATAACCAAGGGCTAATGCCTGTTCTACGTATTGTTTAAGAGAATCTTTAGAACCATGTGGACAAAATGGAGTATGGATATGTCCGTCTTTTTGCATGGGAATAATCACCCTTTCTATATTTGCTAATATTGATATATACCTAATATAGCAGGAAGACTAATAAAGAAGTAGTTATACGTGTTATTTTTGAAAAATACTTATATAATTTAAGTTATCTAGCGAACTTTGAAAAAAGTAAACGAAATTATGAAAAAAACGTAAAATAATAGTCAAAAAATGTCGTTTACATGTTATCATAAATACAAAGAAATTTACCTGCAAAAAGGGAGATATCTAATATAGCTTAAAACATTTTGCTTGGATTTTGAAAAAGTAATCTTTTTTTTACGGCAGTTACCTTTATGCGTATTATTTTTGTGGAATACTGCTCTTTACTATTAGATAATTATTAGCTTAATTAAAATAGATACGGAATTATGGCCGGTGTATGAACAGGGGGCTTCAAATGAATTACATAATTGGTGGAATAGGTTTAGTTATTTGCCTATTTGTAGCGGGATATTTTATTAAACGAAAATATTATAATGGTGTCGATGAATTAGAAAATTGGAAAATAGACATGATGAATCGTCCCGTATTAGAAGAGCTTGCAAAGGTTAAACAATTGAATATGATTGGACAAACCGAAGAGTTGTTCGAAAGATGGAGAAAAGAATGGGATGACATTGTTACTACCGAATTGCCTACTATTGAGGAATTGCTTTTTGATACGGAAAATTATATTGATAAATATAACTTTCCGAAAGCCAAGAAGACACAAGATACTATTCGCTTTAAAATGGAAAGTGTAGATAAAAGAATTGATACTATATTAGAAGAACTTAATAATCTAGTTGGTAGTGAAGAAAAGAACAGATCGGAAATTGAAGAACTTAAAGAATCCTACCGTGTCAGCAAAAAAAATCTTTTAGCACATCGTCATACTTATGGTGAGACAGAGAAAAAGATTGAAACAATGCTTCACGAAGTTGCGGAATTATTTATAACTTATGATGAAAAAACGAATAATGGGGATTATTTGGAAGCAAGAGAGATTGTTTATAAAATGCAAGAACGTTTAACAACGATTACTTATCTGATGGAAAAAATTCCTCCATTACTGATTGAATGTCAGACAAAATTGCCAGAACAACTTGATGAGTTAAAAGATGGCTATGTAGATATGTTGGAGCAAGGATACATCTTGGAACATTTGCAAATGGAAGAAGCAATCGAAAACTTAATGAATGAACTTGCATCAACTGAAAATGATTTAAGAGAAGGAAAAGTTGAGGCAGTAGAAAAGGTTATTGCAGAAATACAGGAAAAGCTGGATTTGCTATATGATTTATTAGAAAAAGAAGTACTTGCAAAAAATTATTGTAGTAATAATATCAACGTAACCAAGGAAATCTTAGAAGATGTTCAGCAAGGAAACGCACAGCTTCAAGTAGAAGTTGGATTATTGCAGACAAACTATAATCTAGATAATGAAGATATTGAACTGCAATTTAAGCTTGAGAAGAAATTAAATCATCTCTATAAGCAATATGAAGTATTAGAACATAAGCTCTTGACTGAATCAGCAGCACATACTCTGTTGGGAGAAGAACTTAAGGAACTGAAAGGGCAATTAGAAAATGCCTCTTTAGAACAAAAAGAATTATTTGATAGGCTGCATGCTCTACGTAAAGATGAAGTTTCTGCACATAATCGTATAAGAGAACTAAGTAAACAAGTGGCAGAAGCTATTAGAAGTGTTACTAATAGCAATTTGCCAGGTGTGACAGATGAGTATAATGAGCTAGTACGAGAAGCAAAAGAAAGTATTGATGAAGCAAAAAGAATGTTAGATCGAACACCATTAAATATGGTTGAAGTGAAGAACATAATAGAAGTGACAGAAGAAAAAGTGACGGTGCTAGTTAATGCAACACTTGAATTGGTAGAAACCGTTTATTTAGCAGAGAAAATCATTCAATATGGGAACAGGTATCGTCGCCAATATCAAAAAGTCCATCAAGGCTTATTAGAGGCAGAAGCACATTTTAGAAATTATCGCTATAAAGAAGCATTGCAATATGCTGCAGCAACCATTGAAGAGATAGAGCCTGGAAGTACTAATAAGATTCAAGCTTGGTCACATGAATGGAAAGAAAATGAAAAGTAATGATGAGTAACATCTAATTCCATTATAAGTAGAAAAAAGTCTGAGGGACATGTCTCAGACTTTTTTTGTGGAAAGCGAAAAATTTCTCCGGTTATGGAAAGAGTTAACATTTTATTTCCAGTAAGAATAGATATAATGAATTTTTATGAAGCTTATTCTTTTATTTGAAAAAGTTTTTTGGTAGCATAATAAAGTGAAACTTCGATTAGTGAATATTATTCCGCTTTATAGAGGATAAAGTAGAGAGTTAAAGACGTAACAATTATAACGTTATGTGAGTGAAAATGATTGTCGCTAAAGGAAAAGCGGATTAACGAATTTTTATAATGGAAAGGAAATTCCAATGTAATGATATATTTAGATAATAGTGCAACAACTAAGCCTTTTCCAGAGGTTATTGAGTCTTTTACGACTGTATCCCAAAAATATTTTGGAAATCCATCCTCAATCCATCGAATAGGAATGGAATCAGAGAAGCTGTTAATACAAGCAAGAGAACAAATTGCGGGACTTTTAGAAGTGAAAAGCAATGAAGTATTTTTTACCTCAGGTGGTACAGAAGGAAATAATACCGTTTTAAAAGGAATTGCTCGTTCATATAAAAGTAGAGGGAATCATATTATTACCACAGCAATTGAACATGATTCCATTCACAAAGTAATGGAGCAATTAGAAGATGACGGTTTCACTATTTCTTATGTCCCTGTCGATGAGTTTGGTCAAGTATCAATCGAGGATATAATCAAAAATATACGCAAAGAAACCATCCTTGTTTCTATTATGCATGTAAATAATGAAATAGGATCTATTCAGCCAGTTGAGGAAATCGGTAAACGATTAACCAATTATCCAAATATATTTTTTCATGTAGATGGTGTTCAAGGAATTGGGAAAAAAGCCCTCTCAATAAATAAGGCAAACATAGATGCTTATACCATTTCTGCCCATAAATTTCATGGCTTAAAAGGAAATGGGGTTTTATATATAAAAGAAGGAAAAAGAATAGAACCTTTATTGGCAGGTGGCGGGCAAGAGAATACTTTTCGCAGCGGAACGGAGAATGTTGCTGGTGCAGTTGCTACTGCCAAGGCATTACGAATGCAGCTGCAAAATCAAAAAGAGAAACTGCCTATTCTGAAACAGTTGAATGTTTATTTGCGTGAGGAATTATCTAAGATAGAAGGTATCTCCATTCATACGCCAGCAGCAGAGAAAAGTGTACCTCATATTGTTAACTTCTCCATCGAAGGAATAAAGGCAGAAGTATTTGTTCATGCATTAGAAGAACGTGATATATATATATCCACTACAAGTGCCTGTTCATCAAAGACAAATAAAATTAGTAAAACATTATTAGGAATAGGAGTACCAGAACAGCTTGCAGAAAGCTCGTTCCGAATTAGCTTATCCTATGAGAATACAATAGAAGAAATGGAAAGCGTAATTGCAGCTATAAAAGATATTCAGGAATGGTTGAGAGGGGTAATGAAGTGAAATATGATCGTATTTTAATACGTTATGGAGAGCTATCTACGAAGGGGAGAAACAGAAAGCAATTTGTAGATAAACTAAAACGAACAATTGCAAAGTCTCTAGAGGGCTATCCATCTGTTTCAATTGAAGCAAAAAGAGAAAGAATGTATGTAATGTTAAATGGTGAAAAGGAAGAGGAAATTTCTAAAGTGCTTAAAAACATCTTTGGTATTCAATCCTTTAGCCCAGCAGTAAAGCTTGAGCGGGATATAGAGAAAGTAAAAGCAGCTGCTTTAGATATTGTTTCTTCTTTATATAAAGAGGGATGTACCTTTAAAATAAGTGCAAGACGAGCTGACAAAGAATTTGAACTAGATACAAATGAAATTAATCAGGCGATTGGTGGGCATTTGCTAAAAAATATCTCTGGTTTAAAAGTTGATGTTAAAAATCCTGATATAAATGTTCAGATTGAAGTTAGAACAGAAGCAATCTATCTTTCCTGTGAAAATATTCCAGGGGCGGGGGGGCTTCCTTCAGGAACGAGCGGGAAAGCAATGCTAATGTTATCTGGTGGATTAGATAGCCCGGTAGCAGGATATTTATCTATGAAAAGAGGATTAAAAGTTGAAGGGGTACACTTCTTTAGTCCTCCGTTTACAAGTGAAAGAGCAAAACAAAAAGTAATTGATATTTCGGAAAAGCTTGCAAGTTTTAATGGTCACTTTGTGTTGCATATTGTTCCATTTACAACTATTCAGCAGTTAATTCATAAGCAGATTCCAGAAAATTATACAATGACCGCAACGAGAAGAATTATGCTAAGAATAACAGATGAAATTCGCAGAAGAAAAGAAGCGCTGGCTATTATCACGGGCGAAAGCTTAGGGCAAGTTGCTAGTCAGACATTAGAGAGTATGTATGCAATCAACGATGTAACAAACACACCTATTTTAAGACCTTTAATAACTACAGATAAAACAGAAATAATCGAATGGGCAAAAAAAATTGATACACATGATATCTCTATTCGTCCATATGAGGATTGCTGCACGGTATTTGTGCCGGCATCGCCTAAGACTAAACCAAAAAAAGAAAAAATACAATATTATGAAAGCTTTACTGACTTTGAACCATTGATTGAAGAAGCAGTTAATCATATTGAAACGATTATCCTTAAAAGGGAAGAGAAGAAGAAGGAGACCGAAATAGATTCACTTTTTTAAAGTGTTTTGCATGACCGCCATAAGGGAGAAGTGGTATGATACAAAAATTTCCTGTTTTTTTGTGAACAATTACCAGTAAAAAGAACGAATGAATGCTATGTGTATTACACATTCTATTATCACAAGGAGGTGATACACATGGCAAGCAGCAACAATTCAAATCAATTATTAGTACCTGGGGTTTCTCAAGCTCTAGATCAAATGAAATATGAAATTGCTACTGAGTTTGGTGTAAACTTAGGTGCTGAAACAACTTCTCGTGCTAACGGTTCTGTTGGTGGTGAGATCACTAAACGTTTAGTGCAAATGGCTGAACAACAATTAGGCGGCGGTTTCTCTAAATAATTGAATAGTAATGGCTACAAGAAGCAAGGCATCATGCCTTGCTTCTTCTTTATGTAGGCCTATTTTTTGCTTTTATTGGTAAAAGATTGGCTCCTTAAAGGAACGAAATTTAATTAATTCAAAAATTGGAGATAGGGTAGTATAATGGGTTAAGTATTTACTTTTAGAAACAGGAGGAGACTACATATGCGGACGGAGGATTTAATTGCTCCAGAACAATATAATTTTGTTTCGGAGATTGAGAAATTTGCCCAAAATACAGATAGACTTGCTTTAAAATGGGAGAATGAAGAGGGCGAAACAAAGGAAGTTACTTATTCCTCCTTAATGAAAGCAGCAAATAGAATAGGAAATGTTTTCAAAGAAGAGGGCCTACAAAAAGGAGATGTTGTTCTTGTTATTGTTCCAAGGATAATAGAAGCCTATCAGGTATACTTAGCAGCTTTAAAACTGGGAATAACTGTCCTTCCAAGTTCAGAAATGCTTCGCGCAAAAGATTTACAATATCGCATTAAGCATGGAGAAGTAAAAGGGGTAGTTAGCTATTATCCATTTTTAGAGGAATTAGAATTAGTGGAAGAAATACATACTATTAAACGTTTTGTATTAGGTGAAGCAAAAGAAGGTTGGATGCTTTTAGATGAGCGAGTACTGGAGGTTTCAGATGAACTAGAACTGGTAAGTACACATAAGTCAGATACAGCATTTATTTCCTATACATCAGGAACAACTGGAAATCCAAAAGGTGTCGTACATACGCATGGTTGGGCATATGCTCACCTCAGAACAGCAGCACCAAATTGGCTGAATATTGAAGAAGGTGACCTTGTATGGGCAACGGCAGGTCCAGGATGGCAGAAATGGGTTTGGAGCCCACTATTATCTGTTTTAGGATCTGGTGCAATTGGACTAGTCTATCATGGAAGATTCAACCCGGATAAATATCTGCAGCTTTTGGAGAAATATGAAGTAAATGTTTTTTGCTGTACGCCAACAGAGTATCGCTTAATGGCAAAAGTGGAAGATATTCAAAAGTATCAATTAGATCAATTACGAAGCGCAGTTTCTGCTGGAGAACCACTAAATAGAGAAGTTATTGATGTATTTAAAGCGAATTTCCAACTAGATGTCCGTGATGGATATGGACAAACGGAAAATACGTTATTAGTAGGGATCACAAAGGGAGTAGAATTACGCCCTGGATCTATGGGGAAACCAACTCCAGGAAATAGCGTCGAAATCATAAATGAAGATGGAGAAATTTGTTCAGTAGGGGAAGTTGGAGATATCGCAGTACACAAAGATACTCCTGCATTATTTAAAGAATATTTAAAAGAACCAGAAAGAACAAAAAATCAATTCCGTGGAGATTACTATATCACTGGTGATCGTGCTAAGAAAGATGAGGATGGTTACTTTTGGTTCGAAGGCAGAAGAGATGATATTATTATTAGCTCTGGCTACACGATTGGACCTTTTGAAGTAGAAGATGCTTTAGTTAAGCATAAAGCAGTTAAAGAGTGTGCGGTAGTGGCAAGTCCAGACCCAATTAGAGGAAATGTCGTGAAAGCATTTATAGTTCTTCGAGATAAAATAGAAGGAACAGAAGAATTAATAAAAGAACTGCAAACACATGTAAAAAAATTAACGGCTCCATATAAGTATCCACGTAAAATCGAATTTATGGAAGAATTGCCTAAAACGACTTCAGGGAAAATTAGAAGAGTGGAATTACGAGAGAAAGAAGAGCGTAGCAACTAAAGAAGAAAATAAACTTCTCGTTCTCAAAACAGAGTGCGAAAGGTATTAAAAAGGGCACTAAAGTTAGTGTCCTTTTTAATAAAACAGAACTGATGATTTATAGAGTTTATTGCCATTCAATCGAAATTTAAGATAGTAGGAGGATTTGCATGGGGAAACTGATTTATGGTGGGAAGATGTATACGCTTAAAGAGGAAGGACAAGTAGTTGAGGCAATTTTTACAGAGGAGCAATATATCGTGGATTTCGGCGATAAAAAGTACTTGGAAGAAAAATACGAAGGAAGGATACAAGAAAAAATAGACTTAGAAGGTGAAGTTCTCCTTCCGGGATTTGTAGATAGTCATATGCACCTAGTTGGGCATGGGGAAAAGCTATTAAGATTAAATTTATCCACTTGCACATCAAAAGAGGAAGCTTTGCGGTTGCTAGCTAATTATGCAGAGAATATAGAAGAAGGGCAATGGATTATAGGAGATGGATGGAATGAAAATATGTGGCAGGAGCAACAGGTACTGACTTCTATAGATATTGATCAGTATGTTCCAAACCATCCAGTCCTCCTAAATCGTATATGTAAGCATGCAATTGCAGTAAATTCATATGCTTTAAAAATTGCCAATATTACAAATGATACTTCCTCTCCAATTGGTGGAGTTATGGAGAAGGATGAGGAAGGCACGATTATTGGAGTTTTTAAAGATCAAGCACAAGAGTTAATAACAAGAGTCTTGCCTAAAGTAACCGATGAATATGTGGAAAGAGCATTGCGAGCAGGTATTAAAGATGCCTATAAGTTAGGACTAACTGGAGCTCATACTGAAGACTTACACTATTATCATGGCTATGAAGGAACATATCGTTCCTATAAAAAAGTAATTGAAGAAGAAGGAAATCACTTTAGAGCCCATTTGCTTGTGCATCATGAAGTATTTGATGAGATGATACATGATGGCGGGAAATATCTAGGTGGTACCGAATGGGTGGAGCTTGGCAGTATGAAAATATTTGCTGATGGTGCTTTTGGTGGAAGAACCGCTCTTTTAAGTAGACCATACCTTGATGATCCTTCAACAAATGGAGTAAGCATTTTTTCACAAGAACAATTAAATGAATTAGTAGAAAAGGCAAGGAAGAGAGAAGTTCCGATTGCTGTACATGCAATAGGCGATGCAGCTTTTGAAATGGTCTTACAAGCTATTGAACAACATCCTTTACAAGGATTTGGAAGAGATCGCCTTATTCATGCAACGATGCTTCGCAAGGATTTAATGGAACGTATGAAAGACTTGCCGTTAATATTAGATATCCAGCCTAGCTTTGTAACTTCAGACTTTCCTTGGGTAATAGATAGACTGGGGAAAGAAAATCTTGCCTATTGTTATGCTTGGAAAACATTATTAAAAGAGGGATTACATTGTGCAGGGGGTTCTGATGCTCCAATTGAAAGTGCAAATCCTTTAGTAGGAATTCAAGCAGCTATTACAAGAACTAATGCAGAAGACATAGAAGGAAACGGATACCTTCCAGAAGAGGCGTTAACAGTATATGAAGCAGTGAGCCTTTATACAAAAGGAAGTGCTTATGCCATTTGTCATGAAGAAGATCGAGGGAAAATTGAAAAAGGCTATTTAGCAGATTTTACTGTATTGAATAAAGATATTTTTGAAGTAAGTCCAAGTGAAATAGATAAAATAGAAGTAACAAAAACAATTGTTGGAAATGAAATAATGTATGATCGATTAAAGTAATAACAAGTGAAAGAGGCAGGGACATAAGTATTTCAACCAACAACAAATACGAACTATAATGTAATTAGATTACATTATAGTTCGTATTTATTTTTTAGAAAAAGGTTTAAAAACGAAGTGAAATGGAGCAGAGGACGCTCGACTTTTGCGGGAATTAGAGACGCTTTAGAACCAGCAACGCAGTGATGAGGGCACTGAAAAAGTATAGTTTTTCCAAATTAAATAAGAATTTATTTATTTGAAAGCGAATATTAAG
>NZ_JVDT01000103.1:2939-6568 GCF_001076885.1 Bacillus sp. 522_BSPC | reverse complement strand
TGACCGCCAACCGTTTACTCTCCCTACTTTTCTTTAAATGGATCGACGTATTCTCGTTTGCTCATATTATCTCGCAAACGGTCTTCTGCTTCTTGCTCTCGAATATACTTTGCAATTGTTTTTTCGTTTAATCCCACCGTACTTACGTAATATCCTTTCGCCCAAAACGTTCGGTTTCCATGATTATATTTTAAATTTGCGTGTCTATCATGGATCATCAAGGAACTTTTACCTTTTAAATATCCCATGAAATACGAAACAGACATTTTCGGTGGTATTTTGACCAGCATGTGAATATGATCTGGCATTGCATGTGCTTCCAATATTTCTACATCTTTCATTTCACATAGTTTTCTCAAAATAGCACCTATATCTTTTCTTAATTTCCCATACACTACTTTCCTTCTGTATTTGGGAATAAATACGATATGATACTTACAATTCCATCTTGTATGTGATAAACTATTGTCGCTCGACATGAGCAGGACTCCTCTCGTTAATAGAAGTTGGTTTGACGGCCATCTTCTATTATAACGATTGGAGTTTTTTTCTGATACAACTCTACAAGTTTCATTTGCACACAGGCATAGCCTGTGGTTTAAAAAGATCAATAAAAGAGATTCCCAATTTGCAAAGTGTCTTTGCGATTGGGAGTCTTTTTTTGTTTGGTGTATTGGCATTCATTTGTTGAAATACTTGTATTATAGAGCGGGAGCGATTATGAGATATATAGTAAGTGATGAAAGCTAGAATTTGTTGGGAAGGATACGGTAAGAATGATGTTCAACAGGGAAATCAAAACCACTTTCGGTAAGAGCTAAGGGAAAAATGGTGTTCATCAAAGGAATGAAAACCACTTTTAACTAGGGTTAAGCGAAAAATAGCGTTCCTGCCTCTCCATCCAAAACCAATACACATATCCAGCATCAAAAAATCAACTATCCGTTATTTTTTAAAAATTCTTTTCCTTACTTACATGATTTTTCCAAAAAAGGACATGCTAAAATTATTATGATGTTAGGAGGTTTTAGCATGAGAAGGGAATTACTTGTTGCTTTGAGTGCTTTCTTTTTAATGACTTTAACTGCTATTACTGGTGTTTATGCAATGGAGAAGGATGAGAAGACCAATAAACTTATCCTAGAAGAAAAAACGGATATTACAAGTGATGGGCAAGAAGAAATGATTCAATTAAAGGGAGATGCTTCAGATCAACCTGAAAATAGTAATTTTTTTAAGGAATTATTTCTTGATGTTTCTATTCAAAAAGATAAGACTGCAACGTTAGCCGTTGAAGGTGGCTTTGATCCTAAATTACATATAATGGATATAAATGATGATCACCATAAAGAATTATTGCTATCTGTATCTGCGAATGAAAGAGGAACAGAGAAGAGTTTTTATTTCTTTCAGTTGCAAGGAAATAAATTAGTAGAATTGCAAAAACCAGAGTTAGCATCAGTAGAAAGCCAGTTTAAGGATGCATATAAAGCAGAATTAAAGATAAATAAAGAAAAAATGTATATTTTTGATTTATATGATCGCAGACATCATTATGAAAAGCTTGGCCTTTACCATAAAGGAAGATTAAATGAACCGACCGAGTTAATCTTATCTCCATTTTCTGAGTTAAAGGTAACTAGACTAAATAATCAAACTGCTATCAAGGGAAAACAACGGATAAGTGGATTAGCTGCTGTTGATACCATTGGCTACTTGGAAACTTGGTGGACTTGGAATAAGCAAGAATGGGTGCTGCAAAAAGTAAAAGTAAAGGAAATAAGCTATAAAGGCAACTAATGATTATCAAAAAATGAAAGTAGTCCTTCATTTTAAGGGAAAATAAGTAGTATAATGAGAGTACTTATTTTTATAGAAGGGATCGAAATCATGTCATTACTTTTATTATGTTTAAGTGCTGTACTTGGAGGATGGGTGTTTCAAGTATGCCAACTTCCCCTTGCTTGGCTACTTGGCCCCATGTTCAGTACGATTCTTTATGTTCGACTTGCCAAAAATTCTCCTAAATTACCTTTCTCTTTTCGAGATATCGGGCTCCTTGTGATTGGATACCTCATTGGAAAGCAATTCACGAAACAAACATTAGTAGAAATGGGTAGTCATTTACCATCGATGCTTTTAATGACTGTTATCATGATTGCTTTTAGTTTAATCCTTGCGTTTATCACTTCGAAGTTAACACACAGCAATTTAAAATCAACTGTTGCAGGTAGTATTCCTGGTGGTTTATCCCAAATGATTGCCATCAGTTCTGAAATTAAAGGAATTGATTTAACTGTTGTAACAGTTATTCAAATAAGCCGTATCTTATCCGTCATCATTCTCGTTCCACTCCTTGTTTATAGTCCGATTCTGTATGGAAATCAAGCCACAGCAACGGTGACGTCTACTGCTGACAGTGCAAGCTACGAATGGATGATTTTTCTGCTCCTCTTCTGTTGCTATCTTATCGCAAGCTTAGTGAAAAAGTGGAAGTTTCCAGCACCGTTTATGATTGGTCCGATGCTTTTTATTGCGACGATATCCATTGCTGGGTTAGATGTGCCAGCAATTCCGACTACTTTAGTCTGTGTTGCCCAAACGTTAATAGGCATTCATCTTGGATTACAAATTAAATTCGGAAATATCGAAAATAAGGCAAAGTTTTTAAGTGTTGTCACTGTCACTTCCACTCTACTTGTTCTATTTTCTTTATTACTTGGTTATATTTTAATAAGCATAGACAGCGATATCTCCTTATTAACTGCATTTATTGGGTTAGCGCCAGGAGGAATGGCGGAAATGGCAGTACTAGGACAATCTGTTCATGCTAACTTGCCGATTATTACAACCTATCAGTTATTCCGTTTATTATTTATCTTGTTTTGTGTGCCAATTATGATGAAATGGGGTTTTCAACATGCAGAAAAGCGTTTAGAGGAGCGAAAAGGATAAGTGAATTATCGGTATTTCTTTTTGTATAGCAAATAATTTATTTCATGGATTGAAAAAGCTTTTATCTGTCAAATGTATCATGAGGGGGAAAGGGGAATGGAGATAAGAGAAGCAACTTTAAATGATATAAAGGAATTAGCTGTATTGATGGATCAACTTGGCTATACGACTACCGTTGAGCAAATGAGGATTCGATTACATGCTATTGAAGCTAGTCCCAATCATTATACTTTAGTAGCTTGCTATGAAATGAAAGTGGTTGGGATGATCGGATTTCATACAGATATTCTATACAATAAAGATGGTATTTATGCTAGAGTCATTGCCTTCGTAGTAGGCGCTAATTATCGAAACAAAGGGATTGGAAAGCTATTATTAAATGAAGTGGAAAGTTTTGCGAAAAAAATCGGCGCAGTTGGAATCGGTTTAAATAGCGGAAATCGTAAAGAAAGAGCAAATGCACACCAATTTTATAGAAAAATGGGATATAAAGCTGAGAGCACAGGATTTTCGAAACCTTTGTGATAGTTCTCACCAGATTTAAAATTGTAATATTTGAATTTGTTGTTTTTCTAAAATTAGATAAGAATATTTGCGTTTGAAGTAAACGGAATACTAGTAATTGTTGCGGGAAGTTAGTATCCTATTATTTTATCAAGGAGTTTGTCTATGAT
>NZ_JVDT01000103.1:0-2929 GCF_001076885.1 Bacillus sp. 522_BSPC | reverse complement strand
GTTACGCGGGATATTATTTGATCTTGGCTGGACAATTTTTCGTCCTTATACTGGTGATTGGAAAATAACTGCAAAAGCTTTAGAATTTATAAATATAGAATTACTTCATTCCATACCAAAGGAAAAGCTTCATATAGCATTTTTAAAAGCAAATGAATGTTTAAAACCTGAAATATACAAAAAGGAAGTGGAGGAACTTGAAAGATATATAAATTTTTATAAAACATTTGGTAAAATGCTGCCTGAAATTAAATTATCTGAACAACAAGCAGAAATAATTGCTTGTGATTAGTATATAACGATTCCAATTATGTTTTTTATGACGATGCAAAAAAGACAATTCAAGGATTGAAAAAAAAGTATAAAATTGGCGTTATATCAGATACAGATCCATCTATTGTGAGAGTCTTAAAAAACGCAGGTTTATATGAATATTTTGATCAGCTGACATTTAATTTCGAACTTGGCGTAAACAAACCAAGTTCATTGATATTTGAGCATGCACTTCAAGGAATGAATCTACCTGCAAAAGAAATAGTATTCATCGATGATTATGAAAAAAACTTGGATAGTGCTGCAAATCTTGGGATACAGCCCATCTTAATTCTTTCAAAACCAAACCTCCAAGAAAGTTCAAAATATCCTAGCATCAATAAGTTATCCGACTTATTGTTATTATTATAAAATCATAGCATATATTTCCCTTTATTTATCATTATTTCAAACCGAACAAGACCTATTTTATTTTTATAAGAATAAGACGAATCCTTTCCAATGGTATAAAATAGAATAGAAACATGTAGATCTTTCAAAGATTATCAGGATAAATTAAAAGGTATACATAATGATGGTCTTCATTTCGGTGAAGAAGGATATGATATTTTAGTAGATTTGATTGTAAAAAAATTCGGGAAATTTGGTAGGTGGATATATGGCATATAAAGGTTCTTCTGTATACGATAATGTGCAATTTTTTGAAAATTACCGAGCTAGAAGAAATCGAGATTCGAGTCCCAATAACAGTATAGAAAGGCCGATTTTCTATGAGCTATTGGGAGAAATGAAAGGAAAGTCTATTCTAGATTTAGGATGTGGAGATGCAAAGTTTGGACTCGAGCTTTTAGGGAAAGGTGCAGAAAGCTATATTGGAGTGGAAGGCTCCAAGCGAATGTTTGACGAAGCTTCCCGGCATGTAAATGGAACAACTGCTTCGGTTTATCTTTCTAAGCTGGAAGATTGGGATTTTATGAATAGCAAGGTCGATATAGTTGTATCCCGTTTAGTATTTCATTATATAAAAGATTTACATACGATTTTTCACGGTATATATAATCAGTTAAAGGAAGATGGGAAATTTGTCTTCAGTGTTCAACACCCACTATTGCTTTCTACAATTGAGAGCGCCGCTTCCTCGGAGAAAAGAACGAATTGGATTGTGGATGATTATTTTTCAATGGGAGAAAGAACAGAGCAATGGATAGGCGAAGATGTAGTTAAGTATCATCGGACAATCGAAGAATATTTTCGGCTGTTAAAGGAAGCAGGCTATAAAGTAACAGATTTACGGGAAGGTATGCCAAAGCAAGAGAACTTTGAGCAAAAAAAAGATTTTGAAAGACGGAAGAGAATTCCGCTTTTCTTGATTTTATCCTGTGAAAAATAAAAAGAAAGGATGTTTGGAATGGATAACGAATTGAGATTATATTTTATAAGACATGGAGAGACCCAATATAATATTGAGAAAAGGATGCAAGGATTTTGTGATTCTCCCTTAACGGAAAATGGGATACTGCAAGCGAAATCTGTAGGAGCTGGTTTAGTAGATATTCCCTTTGTAGCTGCTTATGCAAGTGATAGTCAGCGAGTTTTAGATACTGCTAAATATGCATTAGGTACGAGAAAAATTCAATTAACAAAAGATGTACGATTAAAGGAAATGAATTTTGGTATGTTTGAAGCAATGCTACAGGCAGACATTATTGCGGAGCATGGTGATATTCTGGATAGACTCTTTTCCTTTAAAGATGTGGAAAGTAAAGTGCAAGATGGAGAATCTTTTACTGATTTAATAAATCGAACAAAAGCTGCAGTTGAGGATATCATATCTGCACATAAAGATACTGGTGGAAATATAGCAGTCTTCTCACATGGTGTCACTATTGGCTTTTTGATGAAGTCCCTCTTAAATAGTGAAGGATTCCCCCATCATGACAATTGCTGTGTATCGGTTATCCTTGTGAAAGATGGACAAATGATAGTAGAAAAAGTAGCAGATGCGTCTTTCCGAGATAGTGGAAAGGTATCTTTAAGCATAGAAAAATAATAAAAGAGAGAAAGTAAATGAGCCCCTATTCAATAATATCGAATTATAAAGAAAACATACAATATAAAAAGAGTTTTATAGAATTAGCTAAACAAGTTTTTCAAATCGACTTTTCCAGATGGGATCAGCTTGGTTGCTGGAATGATGACTATATTTGTTATTCCTTTTTAGATGGTGAAAAAGTGATAGCCAATGTTTCGATTAATAAAATGGATATCATCCTTCATAAAAAAGCGTATAAGGCACTTCAGCTTGGTACTGTCATGACACATCCAGACTACCGGAATAGAGGATTATCGGCTAAATTAATCAATCATATTATTTCGAAATATGAACACCAGTATGATTTTATCTATTTATTTGCTAATTCATCTGTTCTTGATTTTTATCCGAAATTTGGATTTGGTAGGTTGCAGGAAAGGAGCTTTCATATGGACTTGACTGTTGGTTGCCATATGAAAGAAGAGAATCCCTCCATTATTCGAAAGTTAGATGTAAATAATAGCCAGGACTTTTGTCTCATGAAAAGACTTGCTGATAAGCGGGCTCCTGTTTCTACCATTTGTGGAGTACAACAGAATACTCATTTGCTATTCTTTTATTTAA
>NZ_JVDT01000102.1 GCF_001076885.1 Bacillus sp. 522_BSPC | reverse complement strand
TCCAAGTATCAAAAACCAGACAAGCAAGATCTCAATCTTCCAGAAAGTCCAGTAGACCTCCCAACATCGTTAATTATAGATGGGGAAATTTTATGGGATAATTTACATGAACTCGGATTTGATCAACAGTGGTTAGATAACCAATTAACTACCAATGGATATGATAATGTAAAGCGTATACTTTACGCAGATTGGCGAGAGAGTGAAGGCATACATGTAAGTCCTAAATAAAATTTGTTAGGATAAGAGCATATCAATTTTCTTGGTGAATATAAACTTTAGTCTTCAACGGGCGCTTTTCTGGAGTAAGGATTGCGCTCTTTCCGCATCTAAGTGTTCATTACAAAAGACCAGCTAATATCTTGACGGGATATTAGCTGGTTTTTGTCACCGATCAAAATGATCAAAACTACGACACTTTCAACTTAATAGGTATTCGCTGATTCATATTGAGTTCAAAAGTTCCGTATGGATTGACATGATGATAAAATAAAGGTGTTAATCCCCTAAAATCTTCTGGAGTCATTTTCTCCAACCAATATTGGTTGTTGTCATAAAGTACTTCTTGTACCATTAAGGTATTCATATAGACTAAGCAATTTTGCAGCAATTGAAGTGATAAGGCAGACACCTCATGATCTTCTATAGAATTGGAACGAATTTCACTATTTTTTCCATAAAAAATATAGGTGTTCACCGAGTTCCATTGTTCCACTGTATTTAATCCTTCATGGATCTCCCTGCGAATCTCTTCATAGTGTAAATAATCACATAAAAAGATCGTTTTAATCGCTTTCCCTAATTCACATAAAGCTAGATATGTTGGATGTTTTGTATCCCTAGTAAATCGCTTTAATATGGATTCGGCAGAAGCAGTACCCAAACGTAGAGCAGTTGCATACTTAATGATTTGTTCATACTGTTGTCCAATAAGATCCCAGTTAATTGGTCTACTTAAAACCGGTTGCAGGTGAGGATATTCATCATTCATGCCAGCTTCTGGACGATATAACTTTTGAGAACCTATATTTTTGAAACGTGGCATCAGCTTAAAACCAAGCAGATGACAAAAAGCAAAAGCAACCACACTTTGTCCGTGTGTATCGACATAATTTCGATCGATTTTCATATCTGTGCAGTGACGAAGGACCCCTTCTATCATCGCGGCCACTTCGGAAGAGAGACAGGACTTAAGCTGAGAATAAATACATGCCGATTTTCGATCCGTATGCCAATAAATCATAACCCCCTGCCTCTTATAACGAGGATGCCATTCGGAAAGGAGGTTCTGATCCCAAGATCCAAAATGTTTTGAATCGGAAGCACATGCAGTAGTAGCTTCTCCCCATACTTCTTTCTGCCGATGGTAGATAATATGATTGGTAACCTCTGCATTGGCTTTTCGTAAATGATCTTTATGAATAAATTTTTGACGGATATACCGAAGCTCCCGATAACCATCTAGGTGGTTTCCAGCAGAAACAGCTTTCAAACCTGTATTCGTTCCTAATCCAAATAAACTGAGAAGAAGCCGTCGTTGGATGGTTTCTCGATCTAAAATCTCGCTATCAGCAGTGGTCTTAAAATGCTGGGTAAACTCCGTATGAAAATCTGTTTCTTTTAATAAATCCAATAGGTTGATATCAGACCAACGATTCTTAATCTCCTGTTTAATCCTCATCACATGTGGGGGTTCAATTTGCTTTTCAAGTGGAGTGACTCGAATCCACCCCTTGTTATTTCTAGTAGTAATCGCGACTTGTTCGTTACTTTGAACCTCTAACCCTTGATTTAGTAATTGGAGCTTATCTTTCATCAACTGTATAATATCTTCGATAAAAGGCTCTACATCAAGTGGTGCTTTCAGTGCTTGAAAATATTCTTCCTTGTGCTCTTCAAAATCTTGGGGGAGATCTTCATCTGGGTTTCGATATCGATCAGCACCCTCAATCCAAATTTCTTTACAACGAAGACGAGTACGAAGCGATTGGATCACTGCAATTTCATAATTGATTCGATTCACTCTCTCTATGCCTTTGCTGTCTATCTCGATAATGACATCTTTCCATTTGGGCTGAATTACGCCTTCAATAGGCACTTCATCTCCAGCAGCGAAAAAACGTTGCCCACTTTCTCCATATTCTCGAATGAGTTGAATGGCTTCAATCACAGGTTGATGAAATTTATTGTTGGACCGAAAGGTAAGATTCATTAAAATATTAGAGAAAGCATGTCGATAATATCCGCGATAAGAGGCATGCATCTTTGTATAGATTTTTTCTTTGTATTCCCGATTATTTTTTGTCATATCTTTTATAATATCTTGAATCGTGGAAGGACTGACAATAGGGAATAGAGTATCTTGAATAACGCCTTCTGGATGATCTACCGTCGCTTTTAATAAGTTGACAATATGTTTATTTTTCCCTTGGATTCTTTCTAATTCCTTTACTGCTTCTTTTCGGGTTGTATTCTTGGCCTTATTTCCGAACTTAAGCGTAATTTCATCCAATAAATCAGCTAAATAATCAATGACTTCCCCATGACGATGCGAAAATAAGATGGCAAGTAGAGTATAACGAATGGGTGCTGGGTGTGCACGCAATTCCGTTAAGGTCTCCGTAGCTGCACGAAGTCGATATTTCTTTACTAATTTCGGAGTCAAATGATGAAATAATCCTGGAGGAATGTGTAGATGCTTGATCGCTAATAGTTTTTTAACTTCCATTTCCATGGTGCTTACACTTGGTTTACGAGGAGAAGATAAAAGGTGCCGAAAAGTTAAAATGTCAGATTCCACTTTCTCATGAAACTCTTCTTCAAAACCTTCTTCCGATTCCTCATCCGCATGAGATTCCAGTAATGCATCTAATCGAGAACAAGTCCTAGGAGACAGCTGATGATAAGTCGATTGATATAAATTCTTTTCAAAAGTGTCAATGGCAGAATCAATCATCCGATTCAAGCTTCCAATCGAAGGAGGTTCGACTTTCCACTTACGAAATAAGCTATATGCCTGATTTTTTAAGTAGTCGATATCATGAGTAAATTGAACTTGACCGTGTAACCACTCTGTCAAAAGTTCGTTATCTTTTGCTGTAAGTTCTCGAAAACCGAAGAATTCTCGAATTTGTTTTCGATAATAAGTAAAGTTTCTTTCATCTGCGCCCCAACGATATTCCACAAAGAGCACTGAAGATAACCCCAATTGCTGTGCTATAAATTCAACTACCACTTTGGGAATATCTTGTTTCTTAGAAGGAAATCTAGCCTCTTGTTGAAAGTACTTTAATAATACTGCAAATCCTAAACGACTTGCCCCTGTTTTATTACCAATCAGTTTTCTTTCAATTGATACTACTACAAAATGTTCTAGCAGCTCATCTTCATTCCAATTTCGTTTCATAAATATCCTTCCCCTAACATTAGAATAATCACTATTTTGAGTGTAATCTATTGAATAGAGGGTGAAAACTCTACTTTGCGGTCTAGAGCAGCAACCCTGTCACTAAGCCTAGAAGTTGCTATACAAATGAAAATGCTTATTTTAATGTATCCTGTCCCAAACCCTACTTAGATCTAAGGGAACATAAACTTTATCGCGATGAATTTCCTTATGTATAATAGGATTTTTAAAACTATCCTCTAAACTTCCAAAAAAATTCTTTTGTCTAGCTCGTGGTTTTGGTCCTAAAACCATTTCACTATAATCTTTATACATACTTCCTATTCTCCTTTGATAATTTTCCACTTTCTTATGTTAAATAATTTAATAACACAAACCTGCAACTATTACTCCATTTCCAAAACAAAAAGCATATATGTCTATGTTTGGACTAAAACTCACAGTAACCCATGAATAAATCAACTGAACTTTAATCACTTTTTTAAAAAAGCTTGATTTACCAAAAACCTTAAAATATTTCATATTTAAATTTTAAAAATAAATGAATAAATTTATATTTTATTTAGCACCATATTACTGTCAAATCATAGGAGGTGTTATTCATGACAGTCATAAATGACGTTAAAACAGCTTTAGCTGGATTAAAAAGCGCTCAAGCTAGCTTTGAAACATTTGCTCTCAGTACGGATAATCA
Organism: Bacillus sp. 522_BSPC; assembly: GCF_001076885.1. Taxonomy (GTDB): domain Bacteria; phylum Bacillota; class Bacilli; order Bacillales; family Cytobacillaceae; genus Niallia; species Niallia hominis. Next base: position 3,676 of record NZ_JVDT01000102.1, on the reverse strand, counting down.
ACAAGCTAAGAAACTTTATCAAGATGCTGCTACACAAACCCAATCCGTTATTGATAATGTTGAACCACGTGTTCAACAAATCGAACAAGAAGAACCTCAATACAAACAACAATAATGAGTATGGCGAAAAGGTTGGTTGAAAGGCCAACCTTTTGCATCCCTATACTGGTAAAACATGGAGGTGATTTCATGAAAGTGAAAATATTATTTTTCATTTTAATCCTTATCGGAATGGGTTCAGGGTGTAACGGGAACCAAAATCAGTTAGATAATAATAATGATTTGAGTATTTCACAAGTACATACAAGTAAACCAATTGATCAATCTGTTGCCAATCATGCTAAAGAAAAGATTATCACTAAGGAAGAAATTTCGGATGTAAAGGCTGTGAATACAGATAATGAGCTTTTAGTAGCGATAAAAGTCGGAAATTTCAACCGTTTCCGATTAAAAAATATCGAGAAGTCAGTTAAATCTGACTTAAAAAAAATGTATCCCGATCATAAAGTATTTGTTTCGAGTGATAAAAAAATGTTCTGGGAACTTGAAAACATAGAACAGAGACTGAAAAAAAACGATACGAATGAGAAAAACTTAAAAAAGGATTTAAATAAACTGAAAAGTCTTATGAAGGAACAAACATAAAGAGAAAGGAACGAGTTATGTCTAATAATCAAAAGAAACAACTCACTCCTGTGCAACAGGAATACCAAAAATTGCAAAAACAACGAGAGATTAAAAGACCGGTTGTTAAAAATTGTATAAAGGCCTTTATAACTGGTGGACTTATCTGTCTGATCGGTCAGTGTATTTCTGACTTTTACATTTATTTTTTTGATTTTACTGAGCAAACGGCCGGAAATCCGACAGTGGGTACGTTAATTTTTATTACGATGCTTCTTACTGGTTTTGGTGTATATGATCGAATGGCCCAATTTGGAGGGGCTGGAACAGCTGTACCCGTAACTGGTTTTGGCAATGCGGTCATATCACCTGCCATTGAGCATCGTTCCGAAGGATTTGTACTGGGCGTAGGCGGCAACATGTTTAAATTAGCAGGGGCGGTTATTTTATTTGGTGTTTTTTCTGCTTTTGTCATTGCCCTCATCAAGACCATTTTAATCCAGTGGGGTGGTTTATAATGCTTGCAGGTCATCGTACATGGATCTTTGAACACAAACCTGTGATACTTTCTACTGGAACAGTTGGAGGACCATTTGAAGCAAACGGAGCGATCGCAGAAGATTTCGATCTCCTTCATGCTGATTTATGGCTTGGACAGGATTCCTATGAAAAGGCACATAAAGTCCTTTTTGAAGAAGCCTGTCAAAAAGCCATGGAAAAAGGGGGCATCCAAAAAGATCAAGTTCAATTTATCCTAGCTGGGGATCTGATCAACCAGATAACTCCGACAAGTTTTGCCAGTCGAACAATTGGATCTCCGTATTTTGGTTTATTCGGTGCCTGCTCTACGTCTATGGAAGGATTGGCTCTAGGTGCTTATATCGTTAATACAAAAGGGGCTAAATATTTGTTAACAGGAGCTTCCAGTCATGATACAGCTGTTGAAAAACAATTTCGGTATCCTACAGAGTATGGTGGACAAAAACCTCCTACGGCACAATGGACAGTTACTGGCGCCGGTGTAGCCCTTTTAAGTGATTCTGGGGATGGGCCTCGTGTCACTTCTGCCACAATAGGTCGTGTAATTGATATGGGTCTAACCGATCCTTTTAATATGGGAGGGGCTATGGCTCCTGCTGCAGTTGATACCATTGAAGCGCATTTAAAAGAACGAAACGTCGATCCGTCTTATTATGACTTAATTGTTACAGGAGACCTTGGGAAAATTGGGCATGAAGTTTCTTTGGATCTATTTAAAGAGCATGGAATTCCTATTCGTAAAGAGCAATACCAAGATTGTGGCCTTATGATTTATAGGGAGGGGCAACCGGTTCTTGCAGGAGCAAGTGGAGCAGGATGCTCAGCAACGGTAGTTTATGGTCATCTGTTAAACCGGATGAAAAAAGGTGAATTCAAAAGAATGTTAGTCGTTGCAACAGGTGCTTTATTATCTCCTCTTTCTTTTCAGCAAAATGAAACGATTCCTTGTATTGCACATGCGGTATCGATTGAATATGGAGGTGAACAATGATATGACCTATTTTTGGGCATTCACAGTAGGTGGTTTGATTTGTGTGATTGGGCAGATAATGTTTGATGTTTTTAAACTTACACCGGGACATACGTTAAGTACCCTTGTAGTAGTGGGGGCAATTTTAGATGGGTTTGGTTTATATGAACCGTTGATTGATTTTGCTGGGGCAGGGGCCACCGTTCCGATTACAAGTTTTGGGAATTCGCTTGTTCATGGTGCGATGCAGGAAGCAGAAAAACATGGGTTAGTTGGTGTACTGACAGGAATTTTTGAAGTAACTAGTTCCGGTATTTCAGCAGCCATTGTTTTCGGCATGATAGGAGCTTTACTTTTTAAACCAAAAGGATAAGGAGACTTAGGATGACAGTAGGATCAGATGTTAAACAGTGTTTTGCCAGTCTAAAGGGAGTAGAAGCAAGTCTCTCAAGTTTAGCCTTACGGACTTTTGATGATGAATCGAAAAGAACTTTGCATGAGGTTATGATGGTCGTACACGAAGTAACAAAAGATTTAAAAAAAAGAGTAGGAGAACTAGAAGGAGAGGAATTTCAGTACAAAGGTTTCTAGAAAACTATATTTACAGGGGGTATAAGCGGTGCCTGAATGGTTAGATATAGCTGTACGCTCAGCATTATTTGTTGCTGTTTTATTTTTAATCACAAAATGGTTAGGGAAAAAGCAAATTTCTGAACTAACTTTCTTTGAATATGTCACTGGTATTTCTATTGGAAGTATTGGTGCAGAAGTAGCTATGGGACTTGAACGAAGTATATTTCATGGAATTATTGGAATCTTCATTTTTGCTGCTATTCCCTTTTTTGCTGGTTTAATTTCATTAAGAAGTAAAGGTTTTCGCAATTTTATAGAAGGGAAATCAACTGTATTTATCAAAGATGGTAAAATCATGGAAGATAATTTAAAAAAGGAAAGATATACAACAGATGAACTGTTAGAACTACTTCGCAGAAAGGATGTCTTTCAGGTGTCTGATGTAGAATTTGCAGTGCTAGAGGCAACAGGAGATTTATCCGTTATGTTGAAAAAAGAGAACCAACCATTAACAGCAAAAGATTTAAACTTATTTGTTCCTTCCATTAAAGAACCACAGACTGTCATTATGGATGGTGTCTTATTTGACGAACCGCTAGCTACAATTGGACGAAATCGAGCTTGGCTACACACTGAGTTAGAAAAATTAGGGGTTACGGTTGAAAATGTATTTCTCGGACAGATTAATTCTTACGGAGAGTTAACGATTGATCTGTTTGACGATAAATTACAAGTCGCACCCCCACAAGAAAGACCCTTAATTCTTTCAACCTTGAAAAAATGTCAAGCAGACTTAGAACTATTTGCTCTTGGAACCGAATCAAAAGAAGCTAAGCAAATGTATAGTAAAAATAGTGAAAAACTACAAGAAGCTATTGTTAAAATGATGCCTATTTTAAAAGGATAATGGTTTATTTCGCTATCTTGGATGATCTTAAGACACATAACAAAAAAGTAGTACCATTTTTT
>NZ_JVDT01000101.1 GCF_001076885.1 Bacillus sp. 522_BSPC | reverse complement strand
TAAATTAAAACAAGCAGAGGCAGCCTCTTCTATAGTAAAAGATATGATAACTTCAGCGATTGAACAATCTGCTGCTAATACTACTCTTGCTTCAGAAGCATTAAAACAAGCATCAAATGAAGTTGCAGGCGGTTTTCTATATTTATTGTGTTTAATTAAGTTCAGTAAAGGGAACGGTGGAAAAAATTTGAGATGAGACATATTACCCAAAAAGATTATACATCGCAAACCTATAATCGTCGCCAAATAGAAGAACTGATGGGGATTTGGAAACGAGGTTACTACAGAAAAAATGGTGCTATTCACCAAAAGTAATTTTATAACTATATTCCCAAAAAATTCACCACATAAGAAAATTCTGATTCGGGTAATCTAAAAAGGTCAAAAAATTCAAGGAGGATTCATCATGACAGTAATAAATGATGTTAAGACAGCTCTAGCAGGATTAAAAAGTGCACAAGCAAGTTTCGAAACATTTGCTCTTGGTACAGATAATCAACAGGCAAAGCAACTTTACCAAGATGCTGCTAAACAAACCCAATCTGTTATTAACAGCCTTGAACCACGCGTTCAACAAATTGAACAAGAAGAACCTCAATACAAACAACAATAATGAGTAAGATAAAAAAGGTTGGCCTCCCAACCAACCTTTTTTAATTCCTTTAAATAATGGGAAAAACGGAGATGGTTTCATGAAAGACAAAATAACCAAAATAAAAATTTTTCTTTCCATTTTAGCCGTGATCGGGTTTGGAACAGGATGTAACGATAACCAAAATCAGTTAGATGAGGATAACAATCATTTAGGTATTTCACAAGTACATACGAGTAAACCCATCGGTCAATCTGTTGCCAATAGGGCTAAAGAAAAGATTATTACCAAAGAAGAAATTTCAGATGTAAAGGCTGTGAATACAGATAAAGAGCTTTTTGTAGCAATAAAGGTAGAAAATTTCAATCGTTTTCGATTAAAAAGTATCGAGAAGACAGTAAAGTCAGACTTAGAAAAAATGTATCCGAATCATAAAGTCGTCGTTTCGACGGATAAAAAAATGTTCTGGGAACTCGAAAAAATAGAACAAAGACTGCAAAAAAACAATATGAATAAGAAAAGCTTGAAAAAAGATTTGCAAAAACTTGAAAGTATTCTAAAGGAACAGACGTAAAGAGGAAGGATCGAGCTATGTCAAATAATCAAAAGAAACAATTAACTCCTGTCCAACAGGAGTACCAGGAATTACAAAAACAACGTGAAATAAAAAGACCGGTTGTAACAAATTGTATAAAAGCCTTTCTAACAGGTGGTCTCATCTGTCTTATTGGTCAGCTTATTCAAGACTTTTACATCTATTATTTTGATTTTACAGAGCAAACGGTCGGAAATCCGACGGTAGGTACTTTGATTTTTATTACGATGCTTCTTACCGGTTTTGGAGTATATGATCGAATGGCCCAATTTGGGGGAGCAGGGACAGCTGTACCCGTAACTGGTTTTGGTAATGCGGTCATATCACCTGCCATTGAACATCGAACCGAAGGATTTGTACTGGGCGTAGGCGGCAATATGTTTAAACTAGCCGGTTCTGTCATTTTATTTGGTGTGTTTTCTGCTTTTATCATTGCCTTAATTAAAACAATTTTAATCAGATGGGGTGGTTTATAATGCTTGCAGGTCATCGTACATGGGTTTTCGAACAAAAGCCTGTGATTATTTCCACTGGAACAGTAGGTGGACCATTTGAAGCAGATGGAGCTATATCGGAAGATTTTGATCTTCTTCATGCCGATTTATGGCTCGGACAGGATTCCTATGAAAAAGCACATAAAGTTTTTTTTGAAGAAGCTTGTCAAAAGGCAATGGAAAAAGGAGAAATACAAAAGGAACAGGTTCAGTTTCTTCTCGCAGGGGACTTGATCAATCAGATTACTCCCACAAGTTTCGCTAGTCGAACCATTGGAGCTCCTTATTTTGGTTTATTTGGTGCTTGTTCTACCTCTATGGAAGGATTGGCTCTAGGTGCTTATATTATTAATACAAAGGGGGCTAAATATATATTAACAGGGGCTTCGAGTCATAACACAGCTGTTGAAAAACAGTTTCGTTATCCGACAGAATATGGAGGACAAAAACCACCTACTGCACAATGGACGGTTACTGGTGCTGGTGCGGCCCTTTTAAGTGATTCTGGGGATGGACCGAGTGTCACTTCTGCTACGATAGGCCGTGTGATTGATATGGGACTGACCGATCCATTTAATATGGGGGGGGCTATGGCACCAGCTGCTGTTGATACGATTGAAGCGCATTTAACGGAAAGAAAGATTGATCCCTCTTATTATGATTTAATCGTCACTGGGGATCTTGGAAAGATAGGGCGTGAAGTTTCCCTTGATTTATTTAAAAAGCATGGAACTTCCATTAGTGAAGGACAATTCCAAGATTGTGGACTTATGATTTATCGGAAAGGACAACCAGTCCTCGCAGGGGCAAGTGGGGCGGGGTGTTCAGCAACAGTAGTCTATGGTCATTTATTAAATCGCATGAAAAAAGGCGAATTTAAAAGAATGTTAGTAGTGGCCACTGGTGCTTTATTATCACCTCTTTCTTTCCAGCAAAATGATACGATTCCTTGTATCGCTCATGCGGTATCGATTGAATACGGAGGTGAACAATCATTATGACCTACTTTTGGGCTTTTACCGTAGGTGGTTTGATTTGTGTCATTGGGCAAATTATGTTTGATGTGTTTAAACTAACTCCGGGACATACGTTAAGTACCCTTGTAGTAGTGGGGGCCATTTTAGATGGGTTTGGATTATATGAACCCTTGATTGACTTTGCTGGTGCAGGAGCTACCGTACCTATTACAAGCTTTGGGAATTCCCTTGTACATGGGGCCATGCAAGAGGCAGAACAACATGGGTTAGTTGGTGTGCTCACAGGAATGTTTGAAGTGACCAGTTCAGGAATTTCAGCAGCCATTATTTTCGGCATGATAGGGGCTTTAATTTTTAAACCAAAAGGATAAGGAGAATCTAGGATGACAGTAGGATCAGATGTCAAACAATGTTTTGTCAGTTTAAAAGGAGTAGAAGCAAGTCTTTCAAGTTTAGCATTACAGACTCTAGATGATGATTCGAAACGTTCATTACATGAAACCATGATGGTTGTACATGAAGTAGTCACGGATTTAAAAAAACGAGTTGGAGAATTAGAACAAGAGGAATTTCAGTACAAAGGTTTTTAAGAGATATAATTTTTATAGGGGGTGTTAAGTGGTGCCTGAATGGTTAGATATTGCCGTAAGGTCAATATTCTTTGTTGTTGTTTTATTTTTTATTACAAAATGGTTAGGGAAAAAGCAAATCTCTGAATTATCTTTCTTTGAATATGCAACTGGTATTTCCATTGGAAGTATAGGTGCTGAAGTTGCTATGGGACTGGAACGGAACATTTTTCATGGAATCATTGGAATTGTCATTTTTGCAGCAATACCCTTTTTATCTGGTTTGCTTTCCTTAAAAAGTAAAAAGTTCCGTGATTTTGTAGAAGGAACAGGAACTGTCTTTATAAAAGATGGGAAAATCATGGAAGATAATTTAAAAAAGGAAAGATACACGACAGATGAATTATTAGAATTACTTCGTAAGAAGGATGTTTATCAGGTGTCTGATGTAGAATTCGCTGTATTAGAGGCAACAGGGGATTTATCCGTCATGTTAAAGAAAGAAAACCAACCATTAACAGCAAAGGATCTAAACTTGACGGTTGCTTCAATTAAAGAGCCTCAGACTGTCATTATGGATGGTGTGATCATGGATGAACCACTTGCGACTATTGGACGAAGCCGTGCTTGGTTACACACTGAATTAGAAAAACTTGGTGTAACGGTAGAAAATGTTTTTCTTGGACAAGTTAATTCCTATGGAGAGTTAACAGTTGACCTGTTTGACGATCAATTACAAGTCGCATCTCCTCAAGAAAGACCTTCAATTCTTTCGACCATGAAAAAATGCCAAGCAGACTTAGAGTTGTTTGCTCTTGGAACCGAATCAAAAGAAGCTAAGCAAATGTATAGTAAAAATAGTGAAAAACTACAAGAAGCTATTGTTAAAATGATGCCTATTTTAAAAGGATAATGGTTTATTTCGCTATCTTGGATGATCTTAAGACACATAACAAAAAAGTAGTACCATTTTTT
>NZ_JVDT01000100.1 GCF_001076885.1 Bacillus sp. 522_BSPC | reverse complement strand
TGCTCTTATCCTAACAAATTTTATTTAGGACTTACATGTATGCCTTCACTCTCTCGCCAATCTGCGTAAAGTATACGCTTTACATTATCATATCCATTGGTAGTTAATTGGTTATCTAACCACTGTTGATCAAATCCGAGTTCATGTAAATTATCCCATAAAATTTCCCCATCTATAATTAACGATGTTGGGAGGTCTACTGGACTTTCTGGAAGATTGAGATCTTGCTTGTCTGGTTTTTGATACTTGGAATTTAATAATAGTGTTGTGTAAATAACTATTTATAAAGAGTAAAAAATGAACAAACGCCAACACCTTGAACTTAGGGTTTGGCGTTTTCTCTATACGAATTACAAATAGGCCATTGACCCCTCTCTATTTGGGATGGCTAGACTTCCATTTTATAGTCTAATAAAATTTTCCTTAAATCCTGTCTCGGTATTTCCAAATTAATTGTCACCTGTATAAGTTCGTCCTCTTTATCACTTTCCCGATCCGACAATTCGATTTCGCGATCAGATTGAGTGGACAACTCCACACCTTCCCTCACATCGGAATTAACGTCTTCTTTACCACTTATTGATTCTCCATACAACATTTCCCACTGTTCATATAAGTTTTTTGCTGTGTGATATTCATCAAGATCAGCTTCTGTATCTATCTGTAATTTTTCTTTCAACCCACGACATGACTCTTCCCATTCCTCTAAGGTCTTCAAATCAAATAATTTTGAAAACCTTGGTTTCATTCTTTCCCAATGCAAATAAATGTTATCACACCATTCCAGCAACTCTTCACGATATTGTATTTCTTCTACTTCTTCCATTCCTCTTCATCTCCCGACCATAATTTTCATCCATAATATTCAAAAAACAATCGACATGTTTAAAAATACAAATAGGTAAATTTCGTTAATGCTTCTGGTTATGAAAAGGTAAGTGGCCCCCGGTAATTGATAATAGACTTATCAAAAGTAAATTATTCAAAATGACACAAACCTTTTATTAAAGCATCCTTGTTAATGATTTTTACCTATTTGATATTAACAATTTCATCATATGCTCCGCGATTGTCCAATGACTAGACAGTTGCCTAATTGTTATTAATTGGAATTACTTGGTCAATAATCATTGCTTTTAAAATTCCAAGTGCAAAGGCTTGTAGTTATTCCACCAGATGAAATAGTTATAGCCGAAAGAAAGAAAGTTTATGTTGAAACGAATAAACCCCCAAGACAAATAACAAAAACAGCCATAATGAGAATGATGATCCCAACATTAATTTTAATGAATTCAGAAAAGTACTGGGCTAATAAATCTGTTCCACCTGTGCTTGTCTCGAAGCGAAGCATAAGACCAATGCCAAAACCAATGAATACACCACCTGTAAATGAACTAAGAATTGGTGAAAATTTTATAGGAACTTGATTAACGTTATGAAAAAGGTCAATAAAAAATGATGATAAAAGCATACCGTGCAAACTATTAAAAAAATATGAACGATACTTAAACCAAGCTAGAGCAAAAATGGGGATGCTCAATACCATTATCGTGAACCCGGCGTTTGTATTTAATAAATAACTAATAATTAAACCTAGGCCAATAATTCCGCCATCTAAAACTTTGTTTGGTAATAAAAAAGTATTTATTCCCAACGCTATTGACATGCTGCCTACAAGAATAGCAACTGCTTTCAAAAAATATGGCATTTATTAAGAACTCTCCTGTCTAAATGGACGTGTTCTATGTATATGCCCAAAACGTTAGCATTATAGACAACTTTTACTTCACTGAATATAACTTCTGAAGTGCAAGTAGACGCAACATAAGCGCAAAAAAACGATAACTAATAACCCTAGCCCTTGTAGGTCAAGTAACCCTGTTTAAAGGAAAATGTCTATTAATGATACAAAAAACTACCCGAGGTGAGGCAGTTTTTGCAGATAGACATTAAATTTATTCAATTATAATATATGTTTTTTGCAATATAGGTGCATTCCCAGTTTACTCCCCTTTATTTTACACTAGGCGATAACATAAATACGATTTTGATACTTCTGCTCTTTCCCTACTAACGAATAGGTATCACGACTTCCTTCTAGAGTATTTACATCATTTGTAGCAGAATATTTAGTTGAAAAAATTTCCTAGCGTTTTTAAATTTAACGGCTGAAGAAAAACTTTCTATATATACATATACCCGAATCAATTTAAAAAAAATATTTTTCCAAAGATTTTATTTTCAAGATTCGACTTAATGATATTATATAAAAAAATGGTACTACTTTTTTGTTATGTGTCTTAAGATCATCCAAGATAGCGAAATAAACCATTATCCTTTTAAAATAGGCATCATTTTAACAATAGCTTCTTGTAGTTTTTCACTATTTTTACTATACATTTGCTTAGCTTCTTTTGATTCGGTTCCAAGAGCAAA